>CAITZA010000122.1 GCA_903896745.1 uncultured Desulfomonile sp.
CTCTGGCGATACCGTGTCGGAGATTATCGAGTGATTTGCGAAATTAACAATGAAACGATAACCGTTTTGGTACTTCGCGTTGGTCATCGTAAAGAGATATATCAGAGTTAAACGCAATGTCAGAGGCAGGAAATAAACTGATCAAATCGGCGCGGCAAGCGCTGGCTTATGCTCGTGAAAAAGAGACCGAGGGTTGTGTCGCCCATGTACCAGATGAGGCGGATGTGAAAGCAATCCGCAAGAGTCTGGGATTGACGCAATCGGAATTTTCGAAACGTTTCGGTTTCGATATTCGCGCCGTGAAGGATTGGGAGCAAAACCGCCGCAAACCGGAACGCGCGGCGCGAGTGCTCTGGACCGTCATCGCCCGCGAACCCGAAGCCGTCAGCCGGGCGTTGTCGGAGTGAGTGGGTGAGTTGAGGTTTACTACTGAGGATTACTAAAGCCCTGACAGGTGGGCATTAATTGTTAAATAGGAGGTTTTGTTATGAATGAACCTAAATCAATAACAATTATTTACGATGAACTTGAATTTGATCGAGGACTTGGTGAGAAAGGGCTATTTGCTACAAAGATCACTCAAACAAGGAAAATAGGAGAACTTGATGCCGAAAACTTGGCAGAGACCTTAAAAAAATTCTGTTCGACAATAGGAAAAACGTTCCAAGGAGCTACGACTGCTATTGATGATTACGAATTGAAAACCTTTGAACTCAATGTTGATGTTACAGCAAAAGGGGAGATACGGTTTATTGGGTCCTTTGGCACCGAGTTGAAAGGTGGTCTTAAGTTGATATTTGAGCGGAAGCCAAAACCATGAACATCGCTTTTGTTGTTGGGTGCTCTCAATACGAGGATAAGGAAATCGCTTCTTTACAGTTCGCAGATGCGGACGCAGTCCTATTTGCCTCGCTGCTCAAAGACCTGTGTGGGTTGGATCATGAGGATATTTTATTGCTCACTTCAACTGACACGGATGCTAGCAAAAAATCAACTCGCAATAACATTATTCGTCATATTTCTATTGCAAAGAATCGTTCTTTAGTAGGGCAGATTGATAAGCTTTTTTTCTTTTTCAGTGGTCATGGATTTCATTCTACAACTCATGGTGTTGACTTCTTGATTCCTGCAGACGCCGCAGGAACTGCTTTGGAAGATACTTGTTTGTCGCTTGATTCCTTATCAAACTACCTAAGCGCCTGGAAGGCATCCGCTACATTTATGTTTCTTGATGTTTGCAGGGCCGTCATTTCCACTGGCAAGTCTGGAAGCGATTTTCAACCCGTCGACGCTCAGTCACTATTATTCAGGGGGACAGCTGTTTTTTGGTCATGCAGTCCTGAACAAAAGTCGTTTGAGGTTGATCGGCTTGGTAATGGCGTTTTTACATACGCTGTTGCACAGGGCTTAGGAGATACCGGCAAATGCAAAACCGTCTATGAGCTTGATCGGTACTTGAGCAATGCGGTACCCTTAGTTTCAACCGAGAACAGATTACCCATCCAAATACCATTTTCAAGAATCGAGCCTATTGCACTCAAAGACGTGATTCTTATATCACAAAGTCGCTATCGCAATTTACAATCAACTCTTACACCGGGTCGAGAACTGAGATCACGGTTAACCTCTATTGGTCGTCAATTCCCAAAAAGAGTTGTTTGTGGAGTTGATTTTGGAACCAGTTATTCGGCAATTTCAACAGTGGATTTAGAGGGAAATATCATATGGGTGCCTGCTGGCGACGGTCGCGTTTTAATGCCTTCAGTTGTCAGCATCTATCCCAACTTCGATTATGTTACGGGTTGGCGTGCTATAGAACGAGGAAGCTTGGAGCCGGAATTTACTTTTTATGACATCAAACGTGCGTTTGGTTCAGACCGGTTGTTTTCTATTTACGGAAAAACGCTTACTCCTGAATTTTTAGCCAGTCTTATTATCCGTTCTTTGAAAACAAATGCGGAAGAGTTTACTGGTCGTGTAATTGATTCAGCGATTGTTTCTGCGCCAGCAAATTTCACAATACAGCAGTGTAATGCCCTTCTGGAAGCATGCAGAATAGCAGGGCTTCCAGTGAATCGACTTGTTGGGGAACCTTCTGCCGCAGGTCTCGTGGCTTGTCATGAGCTGATTCCGCAACTAGATTCAAAGGACGATTTGGTCTTATATATTATGGATTTAGGCGGAGGTACATTCGACGTATCCGTACTTGTAGTTGGAGACGGCATCTATGAAATTAAGGCTGTCGGGGGCGATCGAAGTCTGGGTGGCGCTGATTTCGACGACTGTGTGTTTAGATATATTAGGTCGCGAGCACAAGAGGTTTTGTGCGAAAGCAACTATGAGTTTTCGTCACTGGACTTGTCTCAGATGAAGCGCGAAGCAGAAAGAGTCAAGATCGCTCTGGGAACAAGGGAAGAAACTGTCGCGATTCTTGCTGGACTTGAAGTATTTGGTGTGGGTATTAGTAATATAGAAATACCTATATCAAGAGGGTTGTTCAGGGCGTTGACAGAAGGCCTTAATCGCCGCATCGAAGCTTGTATCCTTGATTCACTAAAAAGATCCCATATCAGGAAATCAGAGATACGTCTTGTGATTAGTGCTGGTCAAGGAGCCAAGATATTCACGGTGGCAGAGCTTCTTGATCGTCTGTTCAGGGGCATCCCACGCGAAGCACGCTATCAAGAGAATGCCGTGGCATTGGGACTGGGGCGATATACAGGAGTGTTGTCTGGCGTGGAACGTGAAACTCTTCTACTTGACGCCCTGCCGACAGAGGTCGGCTTGATGTGTTTCAAAGAGTTGAGTACGGAAGAAATGAGATCACAGACCGAATTCTTTATCTCAAGAAATGAATCAGAAAATACGAAGGTGCTTATACTTGTTTCAAGAAACTCGACTATTCCGACGCGTCGAATGATAGTTGCTCAAGCCACGTCTAATCAGCAAGTGCCAGTCAAGATTACAATAGTCGAAATCGATATAGATAGCTCTGTAATACCAATTGGTTATGCTGAAGTGAATCTAACTAACGAACCATTTTCAATAACGGCTGATATCGATGCTAACCGAACCATACGTATAGAAGTCAGCCAAGGTAGCCATTTATTAGAGACTTTTCAGTTAAACAATTTCTTTTCTATGAAGGTTTCTGGTAGCACCCCATGTCAGTTGCTCAAGACGTTTTCCAAAGGCGAGATCGAGGGGCTTGCTTGAACATTGGAGACATTCAGGAAACGTAAAGTTTCCACTCATTATTTATTTCGGAAAATTGAGCGGTAAGTCATCCTCCCCCCCCCCTTCCTGAAACAACGGAACGGCTCAATACCAATACTCACCCTCAAGCCATTCCGCAATCTCCTCCATGCGATCCTCGCCATTCTTTTCCCGCAAAGCGTCCGCGATGCCGGGTGCCACGGCGGCTTCGGCGACTGCCCCCTCGTTTTCTTCCGGTATTACGCTAAAAAACACACAGCCTCTACCTCGTCAACTCGGTCACGAGTTTGGCGTGGTCGTGCGGGGAGAACGTGGCAGGCACTGGCCGCATCCGGGCTTTTGTGGATTATGGCCACCCCCGGTACTGGTTGGCAACTATTTTATATTATATTGGTTGACTTTTTTAATTTTTGAATTGGCTTCGAACGTGACCTGTATCCAGCGTCCTGATTTTTGCATCGGCATGGCATCGTCCCGAAGGTCCAGCGAAGAG
>CAITZA010000123.1 GCA_903896745.1 uncultured Desulfomonile sp.
CGGAGTGCAAAACTGGAAAGCGAATTTGAACTTCCGGAAGGGCCAACGAACCAGCTAGTGGAGCAGTAGGGAATGCGTCATGGCACACTGCTCCAATTCGTGCTGATTCGCGCTCGCCTGTTAACTGTCAGTTTATCACTTCCAACTCCTGGTGTCTTTGGGTTTCTTGAGGTGTTGGTAACAACCCGAACAATAACTTCATGGCTGATGGAGGTGACACCAGAATTTATGATCGTCATCGCCCCATTGGTAGCTCCGGCGTCTCTGCCGGAGTATTTGGTTGAAGATCATATAGCCGTTATCGAAATTAAACGCGAATTGCATGCATCATTTGATATGTCATTCCGGCAAATCATTCGTGCCGGGCGCATGGACATTTGTTATTTTTTCGAACGATTGTTGATGGGCATTGCCCGTCGGGGCATTATTATGATAACCGTAGCATTCAGTTCCCGGAATGAGAAGTCATGGGGGCCTGTAGTATCATGATTACAATCGGCGGTGGATAGATGCGTCAGGAAGATACTTTCTCGGAGCGTTTGCGAAACTACCTTCCCATAATAAGCTGGATTCCAGGCTATGAAAAACAGTGGTTCAGAACGGATCTCATCGCTGGCGCTACATTGGCCGCCTTTACGATACCTGAAGCCATAGCCTACGCAGAACTTGCGGGCATGCCCGCGCAGGCCGGTCTGTACGCATCTATTGCAGCGCCGATTCTATACCTGTTTTTTGGAACATCACGACAACTGGTCGTAGGTCCAACATCAGCGGTTTCAATACTTGTAGCGTCAGCGCTTGGAACGCTAGCCGTGGAGTCGGCAGCCCAATATGCCGCGCTTGCGGCTTTGACCGCCATCCTTGTGGGAATAATTGCGCTGGTCGCATACTCCCTAAGGCTTGGCGTGCTGATGAATTTTATATCAGAATCGGTGCTTGTGGGGTTTTCATCAGGCGCGGCCCTCTATATCGCAGGCTCCCAACTCGGAAAACTGTTTGGAATACATGGAGCCCAAGGACAGTTTCTTGAGCGGATTTCCTACCTGTTTCATCACATTGACCAGACAAACATATATGCCCTTGCTTTTGGAATAGCAGGAATAGCTGTGCTGTTAGCGGGAGAGCACTGGGCGCCCAGGATGCCTTGGGCTATGATAACAGTTCTCGGCAGCATTGGCGTTATGAGCGTCTTGGGCCCAAGAGCTCAGGGGATAGATGTCGTTGGAGCAATACCGGGCGGTTTGCCTAACTTCAGCATTCCTCCGGTTTTTTTACCGGATGTTCGGGAGGTTATTCGCGGGGCAGTGGCAATTTTTTTTCTTGCCTATGTCGAGGGAATGAGCATGGCCCGCGCTTTTGCCTCAAAGAACGGGTATTCCGTTAACCCTAATCAGGAGTTGCTGGCTCTGGGCTTTGCCAGCATTGGGGCCGGTCTGACACAGTCATATCCTGTGGCCGGTAGTTTTTCCCGAAGCGCCCTAAACGACCAATCCGGCGCAAAGACCCAGTTGGCGGGGGGCGTTAGCGCCATTATCATTGCTATAGTCGTACTGCTCTTTGCCGGTTTATTTAGCAAACTCCCGGAACCCATACTCGCAGCTGTGGTTATCGTGGCTATTAAAGGCCTTTTTAAGTGGAAACAGCTAGTCAATCTCTTCGAACTAAGAACACCGGAATTCTGGACGGCCCTTGGCGCCATGGTCGGGGTTTTATCGCTGGGAATTCTGGATGGGGTTATGATCGGAGCGTTGCTTTCCCTCTTTCTTGTGATTGCAAGAACCTCGCAGTCTCACATCAGCGTCCTCGGGCGTGTTCCCGGACAGCCGCAGTTCTCTTCCATTCAGGAAAATCCCGAAAATATTGCTATTCCAGGAATCCTCCTCATCAGAGCCGACTCGGGTATCTTTTACGCCAATGCGGATTCATACAGGAAGCAAATCATTTCACTGATTCAGGAAGCCGAACCACCAGCTCAGTCGGTGGTTTTTGACATGGAGATGACTAGGGATCTTGATCTTGCCGGCGCCCACATGCTAGGCGAATTACACGAAGAACTGGAACAAATGGGGATATGTCTGCGATTGAGCAGAGTTCAACTGCCGGCCCGCTCCTTGCTGGACCGTCTTGGAATCACCGAAAAGATCGGCGAAGAAAACTTTCACCCACGCACACTCTTTGCAGTCGCACATTACCTTAGCCAGGAAGGTTTGAGCAGGAGGGTGTCCGCCGACATATTGCCCGACATGGTAAAATGCGTGCATGATATGGTGTGCGATCGGGCAGATCGGGTAGGCGGGGAAGAGCGCGATCACCTGGAAAACATTAGACGTGAATTTGAGACAATTATTGAAGAACTATCCAAAATTTCAAAAAAAGAATCCTGAGGTCCGGAATATGGTTGAATCTGATTTCCCCATCTCCGGGTATAACAGGTCCTGACACCGATTCGAAGTCTGCGCCGGCGCTTTCAGGTTACGGTCCGATCCGCTTTGACGAATGATGGCGCTGGGTCGAAAAAATCGATCGAAACCCAAAGACGGATCATAACGATCAATTAAGCTACTGATGCGCTTTCATGTTAATTGTTGACAAGATTAGAACCACAATCTATTGTAAAACTAGTAAAATTGTAAATGAACCTTATTCCTCTCTAGTATACCTCATGCCCACGGGGTTGGGGGGTTCATGAAACGAAGCTCTCAAATACAAAGCTTCCCCAAAACAAGCCCGGCGCCGCCGCGTTTTTCGTTTCTCCTGGCAGTTTGCAGTCTATTGCTGGTTTTTCATAACGTGCAGGCTTATGATATGCACGACTTCGATTTCTTCACGCTCAAGCTCGGTTCCAGCCAGCCAGATGTCATAGCAATACTCTCAGGGAATTCTGTTGAGTTCGGTAAGTCTCCCCCGGAAACCATAGTCTGTCCTCCAACCGAAAAACTCCGAAAAAACCTCAAAGAAGTCATACTTACATTTGATCGGGACAAGCTGAAAAAAATTACGGTCTATTTCAAGATTCCGGCCACATCTTCTGACGCTGATTCTTTAATAAACATTTTTCAGGAACTAAAGAGTTCCGTCATCTCCCAATATGGCGCGCCTTCCGAGGATTTGGAGGAAATGAAGGTGGAGCGAATCGAGGATCGTTTGGCCTGGTTAATGAGGGGACGGGCTTATTA
>CAITZA010000124.1 GCA_903896745.1 uncultured Desulfomonile sp.
ACACAAAAAAGGCGGTGAGAATGGCGCCAATCTGACATACTATTATCAATCTCGCATTTACAGGGCATCTTTTTGAAAAATACCACTTCTCTCACTCTTTGGGGCGCGGAACGTGAGACACTTGTCAATATGCGCCGCATTTCGGGCCGATTCCCACCGCTATTTTCATAGCCTTTCGAACGTATCTCACTCCCTGAAAAAATGTTAATTTGAATCTACCTCTCCTACTAAAATGAACGGAGCCCAATAGAATGGATGATCATACCCATGTTGGCGTATTTCATTTCGAGCAAGTTTCAGAGCCTCAAGCTTGTTTTTGCCAGCATTCAGGTGCTTGAAGAAACTCTCGACCAGCATGACTGAGGATGTTTCAGCTACATTCCAAAGGCTCATCAGTACAGATTTAGCTCCTGCGTACTGGAAGGCTCTTCCTAAGCCCATCACTCCTTCTCCAGAAATATGCTGGCCATAACCAGTGTTGCATGCTGTCAGAGCAATAATTTCGGAGTTGAGTTTGAGGTCCATGATCTCGGTCAATCGTAAAAACCCGTCTTGATCAGGCGGTGGATCTACAAGCGAAAAGACGAGCACAGGCTCCTGTATTCCCGGGAGATCATTGCCTAAGTATCCGTGGGTAGCAAATAACAGTGAACGGTAAACTAGTAGATCTAATTCCTTAAGCGCTTTCTTGTTTGCTTTCAGACCTTCATACAGATCGGTGAGTCCTGGATTGGATTTCTTCACAAAGCTTCCGAGCTGGGCGGTTAATTGTAAGCGAAGAAAGGTTATGCCAGATTCCGTCTTGATGGAATTCATTGCTTTCACCGGCAAACTCTTCAACAATTGCTGCCTTTTTTCCACTTCAATTTTTTTTAATCGCTCGTCGTCTTCTGAAAAAATAGGATCAACAAAAGCCAGGAGCCTTTTACCGGGAACAGTTTGACCAATTGTTGTTCGAGCAAGAGAGAGAGCCAACACTGACTGAGAGTAGGACAACGGGTTTCGGTCACCCAAAAAACTGGCTCCGGAAATCCGTATTGACCCATTTTCCGAAACCACTTTACCACAATCAGTAATTGCCAGCATCTCAAATGGTATGGACCCGAGACAGTCATCGGGAACAATTATAAAGGGCTGTCCCTCCGGAATGTCGTTTAGAATGTCGGACATTAACAAGTCAGCTAGCTGATGGCTACTCACCAAGTCAAATTTAAATAGGTTCTTTTTCGAGATGTCTTCGCCAGTCTGTTCGATAGGGGTTCGAAATTTAAGAATCAGTGATTCGATTTCACTTCTTGGAAAAGGTTTGAACGTAGCTTTTATTAGTTCTTTACCTTTCACCAGGAAAATGGCTAAACCCGTATCAGTGACATCATATTCTATTAACCATTCATCATGTTTTAGCTCGGTTTGAGCCAATTCCATCGGTTGTGGGTAACGGGAAGCCGCAAAGAGGGGATAATTTCTTCGGAGACCCCTGACATGTTCCTGGAATTCAATGTCAATGTCATCGATTTGACGTCCTATTGCGTCCAAAGCCTCTTGCCTTCCGGATTTGAATGATTGATCTCTGGCTTGTTTCAAGGCAGATAGTTGATCCTGCAAACTCATATCTCGTTCCAGGATTTCTCTGGGAATCTGGAAGGCGCTTGTCGATAACCTCCTCGAAATCTGTTCCGAAAACACTCTGGCCTTAGTAAATTCAGACCATTTGAGCGCATCCAAAGCTCTTCCCGAGCGGGTACATACCCTTACCAAACCTTCATAGGGCGCTGTCCTATGGAATCCTAAAATCTTA
>CAITZA010000125.1 GCA_903896745.1 uncultured Desulfomonile sp.
CCAGAGGGCGAGATTTTCCATGGACCAGACCTTCGGTGTGTCCACGTTGTGGCGGCACACGGGTTTGGGGGCATGGTTTTGTCGGGGCTTTCCTCGATGGTTTTCCCTGTCAGGTCTTGGTGACAAAGTCCACGAGTCTTTGGTTGAGAGATCTTTGAAAACGCAACTGGTGGGGCATATATCTAGAGACTCTACAGCCATAGAAGGCAGAGAGAAACCGGTAAAGAAATCTCTAAAACCAAAACGTTCACCGAAAAAATGAGGTCGCAAACCCAAAGGAGAACACTCAGAGCCCATAGAACTAAAGCGATTACAGCGTCAGCTTGATCAATCATCGGAACTGGCGTTAAAAGAATTGCCTGTAGCCTGCGATGTTGGAACCAAGAAGAACTCCAAGGGATACAAGGTAAGCTGGATTGGGTATAAGCTTCATGCAGATGTCAATGACTCTGGTCTGCCAGTGAGTGTCGCAATTACTTCAGCGTCATTACATGACAGTCAGGTAGCCATCCCCCTCATGAAGACAAGCAGCTCCAGAGTGACGTATTTTTATGACCTTATGAATACGGGCTATGATGCGAGAGCAATATATCAGATGAGCCGGAGTCTTGGTCATGTTCCGATAATAGACAAGAACTCCAGAGGGAAAGACATTATTCCCATGGCTCCCCATGAGGCTGCCAGATATAAAGAAAGAACAGCGGTGGAACGATTTAATAGTCGATTAAAGGAAGAGTTTGGAGCGAACAATATCATGGTTCGCGGAGCAGTCAAAGTAAAGGCTCATTTGATGTTTGGCGTTATTGCGATTTTCGCTGATCAGTTGACCAAATTAGTGACGTGATCAATGAAAAATCCGAAGTCAGAACTAACAAACGGGATAGGTGCGCCCAAAAACAAAAGAAACGTTCATTTAACCGATGAAATCCTCATAATGGATCGAACTGACCACTGAAATCTTAGTCTAGAAATCAGATCGATCCTACAAACATTTATTTCTGAAAGAGTTTTGCAAAAGGCTCTGATTATAATCTTGACTCTTAACCTCTTCACTTTTTCTATCCCCACCATGCTTCCCCAACTCCGGCATGTCCTGGACCTCGATGGCGAGGGATTGGGGTTGGCTCATCGAGAGAGCGAGGGAAGTTGGGATATGGCCGGTGATTTTGTCTTGTTTCCATTTTACAATCTTTGCTATGAATAATATTTAACAGTGAGGATATCCCCTTTATGCTGGCTCTAATTGACGAAAGTGGCGACGCCGGATTTAAGCTCGATAAAGGTTCGTCGATATATTTCGTCATCTGCATGGCAATATTCCGGGATTTCTGTGAGGCTGAACGTGTGAGTAAAATAATTGATAATGTTCGTAAGAATTCGCACCATACTGGAGAGTTTAGGTTCAGCAAGGTATCCCCTAAGGTCAAGGATGCTTTTTTCAATGCGATTAGAGAAACGGAGTTTTGTGTTCGGGCGCTAGTGGTTAACAAGAAATTAATCACGGAGCCTTTTCTGAAACAGGATCATGACGCGTTTTACAATTACTTTTTAAGAAAACTCTTGGAGCGTGACAATGGCATATTAAGAGACGCTCATGTGAAAATTGATGGAAAAGGAGAGAGAAAATACAGGGAAGAGTTGTCAAAATATTTAAATAAGCAACTTCCCGATGGAAAGATCAAGAAACTAAGATTTGTCAACTCCAGCGGGGATAATCTGATTCAATTAGTCGATATGATAACCGGGGCCATCGCCCGATCATATAAGAGAAAAGGGCAGAAAGAAGCTAGTAGATGGAAAGATAGTTTGGGAAATAAAATTAATGATATTTGGGATTTTGAGTAGGTTTCGTCGTTGCGCCCTAGTCTGAGCATTTCCCAGACAAGCACCCCATACGGAGTCGGTTCGGTGCGCAGCGACTAGGTATTAATGATTTTACACATCCATCATTTTTTTGTCAATATCGACATCGAAGCGTTCCACTGATTATTCGAGGTAAGCAGCGCAGGCCCGCCGCCGCCTTGATGGGACGGAGTGACCACCCACAAAAACCTACCATTTGGCAGGGACATAAAAACCTACCAAAATGCAGGAATCCCTTTTCCCCCTTATGTCATAGTTGCAATAACGCTTATACATTTATGTAGGATTATTTCCCCTATAACGAAAAAAAGGGGCTTGCATATACATAAACCATGTCCATTATGTCCACATTATCGGGTTGTGTTAGGGTTGGCGCTAACAACCCGCCACTGGTTCTCTTGGGCGTGTCAGTTGTTGATTGGTATGTCACGTAAGTTTGCGTGGTTACGGCCTGGGTGTTGGCTGATAATCCCGTTCGCAACGCGGGGGTCGAGGGTTCAAATCCCTTCATCTCCACCAAATATTAGCATAGAATGCAGGATGTTGAGCATACGCTTGGCGTCCTGTATTTTTTTCATGGTTCAATCTTATCATTTTTTTATCACGCGTTCTAAGGGTTTCGCCGTCGATATTTCATTCATCCCCGATTAAAACTTGTTGAATCAATCACATCCAGTAACTCAGCTA
>CAITZA010000126.1 GCA_903896745.1 uncultured Desulfomonile sp.
AGCTGGTCATTCTTCACCCGGATATCGATCACGCTGTGGATATCCAGCTTATCTAAGTCGATGGTTTCGAGCAATTTCCCCTTACGGTCGAAGTGATAAATCTGGTTACTTCGCAGATCCCCGATAAAAAATGTGCCATCCGGCAGAACCGCAAACGTGTTCGGGCCATCGGTCAGGTCCGGTCCAAACCAATACTGGAGTGGGCTCTTTCCCCCAACCGGGAAGGTGAATACCGACGTATAGATCTCGCCAGGTGCTTCGCGTATCACCGGTTGGATGATCGGTGTTGGGAGCGGGGTGGAGGTCGGTGAAGCCGGTACCGCTGGAGTTGGACTGGCGATTGCCCTAGCCGTGGGGAGATGGATTCCTGTTGCTTCTGGCGTGGCCGAAGAAGGTAGGGCAGTTGACCTATGCGGTGTCTGACAAGCAGCTAGGGAAACAGTAAGAAAGCTCAAAAGAATAACAATTCGGCGCATGGTCAGTCCTTTATCTGGAGTGCAGTTTGGTCCAACTGTCCAACCTGGGGTAGAGCCGCGAAATTTCAAAACTAAAATTCCGCGGCTCTACGTCGGCCAGGGAAATGGTGGCAATTAATGAATGTGTATTGACTTATGGATATGGGTTTGAGGTTGGCGTAGGTGTCGACGAAACAGTTCTTTCTGCACTTGGGATAGGGGTGAAAATGATAGGTATCTGTGGGCCAGGGCCCGGGTAAGCACTTGGTTGTGCTTGCCTCATACTTATGGTTCTTTTATTCGAGTAGGGGATAAGAACGGTGCAAGAATTATAAAATCTTCTCGGTTCATAGGCGAAAACATTAGAAATATTTCTATGCATTACTCGATCGTATTGGGCGGAATGTCAAGTTGTGTGTAAATTCTCAAGGGTGCCGGGCTCCTTTGCAGGCACGGATATGCGCCTGAGATGCAGGCCGCGGATGACCGCATAGAACAATAACGTGCAGCTACCTTCATTTCGAAAAGCGGCTGCCATCTTGTGACTGCGTTTTTTCACCTCACAATATAATCGTTCGATGATATTGCTCGTCCGGATATACTTCCAGTGTTTTTCCGGGAATGAATAAAATGTCAGGCAATCGTCCAGATCGCGTTGCAGGCATTCAACCGCTGTTGGATAGATCTTTTCATACTTGGTTATGAAGGCTGCAGCTTCTTGATCGGCTTTCTCGCGGTTGGTATGATAGAAAATGGCCTTGAGTTCCGGTTCGACCAGGTCTTGCTGTTTTTCCGGGATATAGCCCAACACGTTTTTCATCTTGTGCTTGATACAGCGCTGCCTTTGGGCGGCTGGGAATTTCTTGTCAATGGCATTGAGCATGGCCCTATTCCCATCGGTAACCCACAAATCCACCGTCTGCACGCCGCGCACCTTCAGGTCATCCAACAAGTCTTCCCAGGCGGTCTGGTTCTCTCGTTCACCGACACTGAACGCCAGAACATCTCGGTATCCTTGCTCATCAATGCCTATGATGGCCAGGATTGGCATTTTACAGCCGGTATGATCATAGATCACCGTAAAATACGTCCCATCTGCATAGGCATATAAGTAGTGGGCTTTCAGCGGGCGCTTTTTCCAGCCTTCGTACTCATCCTCCAACGTATGAAACACACGGGAGACGGTAGAGGCGCTAGGATGCGTACCGGTCAATGTCTCGACCACATTCCCAACTTGTTCCATACTCATTCCCTTGACGAACATATCGAGAATGGCTTCATCCAGCTCGGCCTGACGACGCTGGTAACGCTCAAACACCTGGCTGTGAAACCCCTTCCGTGTTCTGGGAACTGGCAAATCCTCAATCTCGCCAGCCGTGGTGACCAAATCGCGTTCATAATAGCCGTTGCGGTAATCTTTGCGCTCTGAGCTGCGTTGGTAAAGTCCAGCCTGGATGAAGGCGCTGACTTCCTCTTCCAGGATCGTGATGAAAGTATGTCGAATATTGAGCCGCAACCGTTCCTGAAGTAATTCATAGATTGTTGCTTGACGCTCAGGGCCAGTAAGGGTATGATTTTTCTTCGGAGCCATGGTTTTCCTCTCGTGGTTTGGTCGCCTGATAGGATACCATGACTCCCTTAAACTACACACAAATCAGTATACCGCCCGTCTTCCTCTTGAGGAACAACATTTAATAAATAATCATTGTTTATCGAAGCTGTAATAGGTTGAGTGGAATAGGGAAACTCTTTATTACCATAAGGATCGTGCACACATCCAAAAGTAGAATCCCCATGGAAGCATTGTGTGTGAACCGTTGGACAAGTAAGGTCTTGGTTTAAACGATATACTATGACCTTGATAGAAGTTGGCGGAGAAAACGTTGGTGTAGATGTCTCTGTCTGGGAAAAACCTTTACTGACTGCGGGTATCGCGTTACTAAATTCAAAATATAGAAATGTTAAAATGAATAAAATGATGATTTGAGGGTTTCGCTTCATAGTTCCCTCTTATTTATTAACGCTTGACTGAGCTGTAATCAGGCAGAACCGAAGTAATTCGTTATAGCAACTTACCAATAATCTCGTGCCATCCGGTGACCATGCCATGTTGGTCCCCCACCACCCTTCATGGAATTGATATTCTGGGGATATTGGGATCTGCTTTCCAGAAAGAAAATCTAACAGGTACAGCTTTCCTTGAATTTGCCATGTTTCAGTTTGATTAGGTGGATATTTGAAATAGTGCGCTAAAACAGCAAGATGTCGGTTATCTGGCGCCCATGCAATATCTGTTACGCCAAAAGGACTCCCTGCTTCTTCTGGTACGATCCGATAATTATATTGTCGGCCGGTCGCGATATCGAGGATGAATAAGTCACTGGATTTGATTGGTAAGTCCTCTTTCGCCCGTGCTGCAGCCAGATACCGCCCATCCGGGCTCCATTTCAAGACACCTGCCCAACCGCCAATATCCAAACGACAAAGTTGGTAGGTGTCTGCATTTAATAGAATTATGCTGTTATCTTTTCGATATCTCCCATAGAGAGCAATCTGAGACGTTCCGGGGCGCCAGGAGAGCTGATAACTCTGTAAATACTTATCAGAATTCCAGTCAGTTACTGCCTTAGCTTCAGGTTGCCGTGTAATATCAAATAAATTTGACTCTTTTAAATCAGAATTACGCTGTTCTAGAGTATTCTTGGAGAAATAAGCGAATTGATCACCATTGGGTTTTACAGTCAGATTTCTATTCGAAAGTTGATCCACAAGTATCTGCGAATTTTGTGACCCGGCGGAACTGATCCATAGTCGATATTCAGCTCTTTGAGAGTTTGTTTCGGGATTTGATAAATATTTTTCCGAATAGACAACAGCATTAAGAGCAGGAAGCCATATAGGCGCTGTATGCGGACTTTGGGATTTTCTTGTCCCGATAATTTGGGAACTCCGGCTAGCTATATTGAAAAGTTCGATTGGTTGGCTACCGTCCGATGAGTCGCGAACGATTAAGATTTGTTGATTATCTGGTAGCCATTCAATGAGATCGATGCTAACTGTTGTACCCGTTCCGGTAAGAACAGGAGTTGGTTCAGAAAACGAAATTTCTTGTGATTCGGAGAGATTGTTTTCTGAGAATTTTGTGTCTTCTGAGAACGTACATAATGGGGGATAGGTAAATGCTTCTGTTGGAATAAGCTTGTTTGCATCATCCCCTGGGCCTGGATAAGGAGTCAAAGAATTATTCTCCCAATTCAGCAAGTTCGGTGAAAAAGTAATTTCCGATGACGATGAGTAAAGAGGATCGTTTGGGCTGGATGGTTGAGGTAAGAATGAACTATTTCTAAGAATAATTCCTAATCCAATCACAAAGGTCGTCAATAAAAGTATGCTTATGCTCCCAAAGGATAGCTTCCCTGGTTTGAACATGAGCCCCTCCGTATTTCTCGTTGCTGTTCCAATGCTGCTCGCTGAATGGTAACACAACAGGCGGAGGGGAGTCAATTGCTAAATTTAATGTCTAGTCATCCGTCTCTTTGATACTCTTCCCCGGTTGTAAGAATCCTGATCCCCTATGTACAGGCAGTCAGATAAAAACACTTTGCCTCCTTCCCACAGGCTTTACCGGTACACGTTGGCTTCACCAGCAATAGTATGGACGTGCCCCTCCCTCCCACCCACAGGCCGCGGCGTCACACCGCGACCTGCACATCACTACCCCACCACAAGTTCATGCACCCCGATCTCACGCTCCACGGGTCCACCTCGAGCGTGCCATCGATAACCGGCGCCTGCCGATCATCCGTGTCCTGGCAGCGCGCTCGCCGGCCATCACCTCGTGGAAGGTCAACCGCTCGTGGATCGGGTCGGGCTCGAAGCGGAACAGTTCCAGGTCAGCGCACAGCGGGAGCGAGCTGCCGTAACGCCGGGCGGGGTTCTCTACCAGCCAGGCGCGCAGGGAGACAGCCGCCACGTCGTCGCCGGTGAGCGCGGCGGGCCGGCGGGGCATGGTCGCCATCTTACCGGGCTTGGGTTCTCCCCGGATAGTCTTCGGTGTGCAGTCAGTATTCTGACATCTTTTGTATGCACACATTTATGGCTTTTCGCATGGGCTGGCGGATGACCGTCTTGAGCTTTTCAGGAGCGGCGCGGCGCGGGTCGCCCAGGTAAATCTCGTGGTGCCTGCCGGACCGCTCGTAACCGCTCTCGGCGATGAAGGTGTGCAGACGGGCTATGGTCGGGCCTTCATCGGCGTAAGCCCCCAGGTACATGATCTGCATTGCCAGCCCTTCATGGAAGTTGAGCAGTTCGATGCGCTCCAGCGCCGCCAGCCCTTTCTTCTTGAGCGCTTCCGCCCGGCACTGCTCCACCAGGGCCGCCTCCACCGGCTC
>CAITZA010000127.1 GCA_903896745.1 uncultured Desulfomonile sp.
CGGTCTATGCTGTAGAGAAGACCGGCATTCTCAAGTTCACTTAAATGTTCCTGAAGGTCATTGTAAGTTCTCTGCGATGACTGTTGTGCCTTATCCATTCGTTTCCTCGAATCTGTTAACTTTTCTCAGCAAATCATGAGTCAGTATCAAAATCGTCGGCCAATGGGAATCCAACGGGATAATCGATTGTGAGTGTGTCTTCGTTCAGTATGACAGCTGAATTGCGTGGCACACCAGCTGTTGGACCTCCCACGGAATCGGTGGCCACAGTTTTTTCTGTCCGTAGTCCATTTAGCAGCCATTTACCAGCTACAGCTCGCTCGGCGCACTTGTCCCACTCATCGCACCAATCTCCGAGGCTGTAACCGAACCACTTTCTGACGGGACGAATTTCCGGAAGACCTGATTTGGCCCAGAGGTCTTTGGCCTCCTCCATATATTGTTTCTTAGGCAGCGATACGGGGGCCATCGGGTATTTCATCGTTGCGTCAATTATAATTTGAGCCTCCCATTTCCTGCCACCCCTAAGTTTTGGCGCATGCCCATTGGCCTGATAGTCACAGATCTGGATGTCAGTTACCGGGTTGGTTCGGTAGGCCACCGCCCACATGATCTCTTCCATGGAATCCGGATTAATGTCTTCATCGACCGCAACCGTGATTTTTCCGACCGAACGCATCAGGACTGTGGACGCCCGCATGGCTCGCCAAACTTCCGTTTTGGGGGTGTTATGCTTGAAGACAATGGTTGTGAAGCGTGACACCCCAATTAAATGGTCATAAAGGACAACATCAACGACAAAATCATTCTTGAGCGTCTTAGCTAAAAACTCATACATTACGGCGTTGTATCCAAGAGATTTGATCACCCCGGATTCGGACGGTGTCAGTTGGGAAATCATTGAAGTTATAATGGCGTGTTTTCGACGCGTAATTGCCGTGACATTTACCCGATGGTTGTATTCCTCTGTGGACATATACCCATGCGATTCACCAAAAGGAGCTTCCATTTCCAGTTCCGCAGGATCTATCCAGCCTTCGACAACAATATTGGCGTCAGCCGGAACCATCAAGGGAACCGTTAGAGCCTTCACCTTTCTTATGGGCTTACCAGCCAGTCCACCTGCAATATCCATGTCCTCAATTTCATTTGGAGTCTTTTGCGGACCTATTACTTGCAGAGAGGGAGGCGCTCCGATCACGATGGCCACCGGCATCTTCTCTCCCCTGGCCCTGTATTTCTCCCAGTTCCTGTGAGCGTCACCACCTGTCTGAATCAGCCACATGCACGCCATACGGTCTGACGCCTTGATGTTGGTCCTGTTCTGGGAAAAGTTTTCTCTACCGGTGTCAGGATCCTTGGTGACCCACAGTCCCGCCGAGAAATACGGCGCCGTATCAAAACCTGGCGTATTATTCGGTATGGGTAATCCGGCCAAACCCTTGCCATCCCCACCAACGAGATCATCACCTTGCAACACGATCTCGTGAACCGGGGAATCCTCCGAAGTGATTTCAACGGCGCTGACCGGTTTCTCAATGGCCGTCTTCCATTTCGCTGCCACTAACTCTCTAAGTTTTTTCTTGTCCACTTCATCCTGTGTGACGTCTATTTCTTTTTCCAACCCTAACGACACAGCGTAAATCTTGTCATTACCGGCAGTGGTCGCCACACAAACATCGCAGTCGCCCTTGTATTTTCGACCATTGCTATCCGTGACGTTAGTGAAATAGAAGCCCTTTCTGTCCTTGGCCTCAATGTTTGACACGTAGCTCCACCTGACAAACGGATGAAGATGACGATCCTTGTTAACCTCAGTCTCTATGGTGTACAACAAACCGAGACTTTTCAATCTCTCCAGATGCTCTTGCAAATCCGGATACTCCCTTTTTGGAACCATTTTGTCCTCCAGTCTTTACACAAACAAAATTGTTTGCATTCTTTATCGCAGCGTTAGAATTGCATTACTTATCAGCCACATATAACCATTTTTCTTTAGGCCGGACTCTCTTTTGTCAGGGTTTGATTCCATGAGCATGGGCAATTCGTCTACCCGTGTTTCCTCTTTAATTCTAAAGAGTTGACCTGTTTTTTCCAGGTCAGCTACGAAATCCTTCATTGCTTGTTGTGGCATTTTTGTCTCCCAGGCAG
>CAITZA010000128.1 GCA_903896745.1 uncultured Desulfomonile sp.
GGCTTGTGCAAAACACCTGCAGGACGCTGAACAGTAAAGCTTCCTAAAACATCGGCTTCCGTGTAGCCGCTACTAATGATCACCTTTACATCTGGCTTGATCTTTATGAGTTCTCCGAAAGCCTGTATGCCATTCATTCCAGGCATGGCGAAGTCGAGTATCACCAGTTCAATTTCATCGATTTTATCTCTAAAAATTCGGACTCCTTCATCTCCGTCCGTGGCGGAGATTGTATCGTAACCAAGGGCGTTCAGACGCGCGAGGACAAGATCCCGAACTATTGCTTCATCATCCACGACAAGAATGGTTTTTAGTCCGACAGGACTAACCGGAACTGTGGGTTTAGTCACAACTCCGCCCTTAACTTGCGTGGGAGTCTCTTGAACCTTTTCCGGAACCGGGAACAACACCTGAACCGTGGTCCCTTTACCTATCTCGCTATCGACAAAAATAGCTCCACCACAACTCTTTACAATTCCCATCACTTCGGCCATGCCAAGGCCGCGTCCCCAAAACTTGGTAGAAAAGAACGGATCGAAAAGCTTCTGAAGTGTTTCGTTATCCATACCGCAGCCAGAGTCTGAAACTTGCATAAAGACGTAGATGCCTGGCTCAGGCTTCGTATCCAAACGGTTACGGCTCAGGTACGCCCCATCGCAATCAACAATTCCTGCAGAAACCCTAACCTTGCCTTCCCTCTCCCCTATGGCCTCAGAGGCGTTGAGAACAAGATTGTTAATCAAACGCCGTATTTGGTCCTGGTCTCCCTTAATGGGTGGAAGCGCTTTGGAGATATCATAGTTTACGAGAATATGTTGGTGAATGTGCGGGTTGACAGGGTTCATGGATTCGTTCAACAACTCGTCGAGATGAATCTCTTTGGGAAGACGGGAAAAGCTTCCCGAGTATGTCAGCATCTGGCCAGAGAGTTCAGCTGATCGTTCAGATGCTTGGACGGCGTTTAGTATGCTTTGGTAGGCAGTCGAATCAGGAGAAATGTCCGAGATCGCCAGTTCCAGGTTCCCGATAATTGCCTGCAGCAGATTGTTAAAATCGTGTGCAATTCCTCCCGCCATGACAGCCAGGCTCTCCAACTTCTCAGTATGGCGAAGTTTGCGTTCCATTTCCAGGCGTGACGCTTCCAAGCGCTTGAGATCGGAAACATCCCTATTGCTGGCTCGGCGACCCAGCCACGAACCATCCTTGCCATAAACCGACTGACAAAAATGGCTAATCCAAACAGTTTTTCCTGAATTGGAAATAATGCGAAATTCAGCGTGGTGGGGTGGGGCGGCGTTTATTGAAGAAAAGTGATTAGCCTTTTCTAACCGGTCTTCCGGGTGGATGATTTCTTGAACCAGACGGGGGTTACCGATAAATTCGGCAGGACTGTATCCGGTCATTCTCTCGCAAGAGGGAGAAACATAAATTAGGCCGCCATCAGGAGCAACCCAGTATTCCCAGTCGTATGTGAAGTCAGCTACTGTTCTGAACTTCTCTTCGCTCTGTATGAGCGCATACTGGGCCATCTTGCGCTCAGTAATGTCTCTGTCGATTCCTCTATAGCCGGCGAATTCTCCATCTGAAGTAAAATATGGAGTGGCATTCGTTTCGAGAACCACCCTATGGCCGTCCTTGTGAAGGTTCGTGTTTTCCATGCGAGCAATTGGCTTGTGAGCGGCGACCATGGTCAAGAAAATGTCTGACACTCTTTGCGCTTCTTCAGGATCCATCAGGTCAAAAGGAGTCTTGCCTAAAACCTCTTCAGATTCGTAACCCAAAATATCCCGGACTCTTGGGCTGACGTAGGTGTAGACTCCTTGAGTATCCACTTCCCATATCCAGTCGCTTGTGCTTTCGGTTAAAGCCCTGAAACGCTCCTCACTTAGCCGCAAGGCGTTTTCGGCTCCCTTACGCTCCGTGATATCCTGGAATACGCCTACAAGTTTTACAGTTTCGCCGTCCAATCGATCTGTCCTTGCCATCAAGCGGGTCCAAAGGCCCTTGCATTCATCAGTTTGAAATCGAACCTCAAGGTCATAAGGTTTTCCGTTTTTGATCGCTTCCTCATAAGCCTTTTCTACTGCTGGAATGTTATCTGGACATATAAATCTTTTCATCTCATCCCAAGTCTGTATTTGATCCAGTGGAAATCCCAGGATGGGATAGCCCCCATCACTCCAGCGAATATCCATGGTTTTTACGTCCAACTCCCATCCGCCCACTTTGGCCACACGAGCAGTCTCCCGAAGCAGCGTTTGACTGGCCCTCAACTCATTCTCGACCCTTCTACGATGGCCAACTTCTGCAGTCAACTCGGTTGTCTTGTCCTGTATTTCGCTTTCCAGGTCTTCGGTACGCAGAATCAATTTTCCCGTTAGAGGTCTAATGACAGTTATCATTCCCAGAACTGCTAAAATGACTGCAATGAAGATGGTCAAGCCAGTGTAGGCAAGTTTGTTCCATATCGGAGCAAAGAATTCTTCCGAACTGAGTTTTATAGTGAGACCCCAATTGGCGCCTTCAATAGGAGTAAAACCGGCTATATACGAGTTGGATCCTGATTGATCCCCTTTTAGTAATCCAGATTTGTTCGAGAACGCTTTGCCCAAAGCCTCACGAACTAAAGGATCAGAAATAGGCTGGGAAATCGTAGAGTCGTCGGAAGATGAACTGCTAAAAATGAGCAAAGGTCCTGATACGGTTGAAACTCCGAGATCGGTTGTTTCCGATGGCCCAAGCATTGATGAGTTTTTAACAATAGATTTCAACCTTGAAAGATCGACCATGACCAGGTCCGTTCCAATTCGGATCATTGTAGGATTAAATATTGGGGCCCCAATAATGAGACGGGCCTTCCCCTCATTAACGAATGGCTGTCCTATTTCGGCATTTCGATCCCCGTCAGCCGGTATCACCCGTACGTCTGCAGGTATAGACTCACCGACATGAGCAAAAGGATTTCTTTGATTGCCAAGACGGGTTATACCGACAATTACCGGAGAGACCTGCATGGCATCAGTAAGTCTTGTCTGTGTAAATTCGGTGAGCTGAGCCAGACCAATTTCTCCGTTGTAGTAAGCCTCAAGTTTCTCCCGAATCGCTGATCTACTCGTCACCTGCATCGCTGCATCTTTCACGCTCTGAAGAAACTGCCGAATTGCAAGTTCCTTGTTGGAAAGTGCGCCAGCTATTTGGCACTCAGACTGAATCTTCATTTGATGGTATAATGGCAAGAAACTGACTAAGCCAACGATTATTCCAGCAATAAGGATAGCCCCGCCGGCAAAAAGAAGAATTGAGTTCTGTATTTTCCGGGCATTCATTTATGGAACACAACTTTCGCAGTTGAAAAAAGGGGCAAAAGGGTAATCAAAATGGTGTATCAAGCTCGCGAAGAGCCGAGTTTTCTTACTTTCATCGAGCAGCGCTATAGAACAGCCGCCTCATGGCTATATTGGTCATTTCAGTTCTATCAACCTGTCTGTCATGTCTGTAGCCGACAACTCCCCCGAAATGGGAATGAAACATACCTTTAGAATTTTATCGGCGGCCATTTTTTTTAGATTGATGGATTTCAGGTTCATGTCGTCATAGGAGTAGTAATACATGACCCTATTGGTAAGATCATACAGAATTGACCATTGGGTATATTCAAATGGCTTGGTCCCGCTTTTGTCCGGTATTACCGCTTCGCAAGTCTTCAGTGGGATGTCAACCGTATTAAGAATATGCTTGGCCAGATTGATGGCCTCCTTACCGTCCCTGGCCGGAGAACAAGCGTTCACGAGATAGGCCACTCGCACGAAACGCGATGGAGGACTCCAATCACCTGGCATGCCGAGCCAACCGCTCCCCGCTCCTGTAGGGGTCATCAACATACCGTTGAAGTCTCGTCCAGCCGGATTTAGGGCTTTCATATTTAAATATCCGCGAAGATTAGTGAGCTGCCAGGGAAACTCAGGCATATTAGTCATGACTCCCAGCGGATTGTCATAGATTTTCTTTTCTCCATTGATGAACTCTACAACCAGGCACTTCCCTGAAGCGTCATGGATGGCAAAATGTAATGGTATTGGGCCACCAAGCATGTCAATCGTGTCGCCCCAAACTCGCACATTAGAAAATTCCTTTTTCAATTCATCTACCGTAGCAAAGTTGCCCAGGATCCATGAAACGAAATCATTGGAACTAAGCGCCAATTTGCTGTCCTTATCATCTATCGCTTCATAACGACTATCCTCAAAGTAAAGCCCTTCGACAGACAGGCCGGCCTCATTGAGGCCTTCTGCAAAACTCTCAACCAACCCCAGGCCGTTCACACCCAAGAATGCGTAACGCGTTGTCCAGGCCTTTCCTATTTTACCATCAGGCGTCTTACTGACGAATTGCCTGCCGGATGGTTCGAATACTATCTGCGATTTGGCGTCTATACCGAATTCATTGGAACGTCCGACAACTACCGTACCATCATTGGCACAGACCTGGAAACTTGTGCATGCGAGAATCAACTGAGGTGTCAAAAACAACAGCAACGCAGTGGTAGAAAACGAGACCAAAAGTTTCATCAATCTATTTCTCATGACAACCTCCACAGGTTAAATAAATTAAGAGCGGTAGTTGAGGTAAATTCGGAGCCACAACGGTTCCCGTACACGACCAAGACCCATCAGAAGCCGCGCATCTATTTTCTTCAAGTCTCACGCAAACTGAGTCGGTAATATAATCGAATTTAGCTATTTAGTCATTCCCAAAATGTAAATAAGAGCCTGA
>CAITZA010000129.1 GCA_903896745.1 uncultured Desulfomonile sp.
AGCCTGGAAGAAATCAGGGTAATAGGCCATAGGGTCGCTCACGGAGGCAGGTTCAAGGATCCGGTAGAAATCTGCCCCGAGCTAATATCAGAAGTAAAAAGGATGACACCTTTTTTTCCGCTGCATCACCCCACTATGGCCCTGGAAATTGAGGAATGTATTGTCCGTATCCCTCACGCCATTCACGTTGCCGTTTTTGATATGACCTTTCATCAGACCATTCCTGATGTTGCGGCCATATACGGTTTACCGTACAGGTATTTCTCTGAAAAGGGGTACAGACGAACCGGCTATCACGGGCATTCACACCAGTATGTGTCTATTCAGGCGGCCAGGTTTCTTGAGAGGGATTTGTCGGACTTGAAGCTCATATCATGCCATTTGGGCAATGGATCTTCCGTTACGGCAATAGAGGGCGGGAAGTCGGTCGATACGACCATGGGCATGACTGCGGTTGAGGGACTGATCATGGGTACACGCTCCGGCGATATTGATCCTGGGCTGATACCCATAATCATGAACGAGGAATCCCTGACACCCAAAGATGTGAACGACATGCTTTACAGAAAATCAGGATTGCTCGGAATAAGCGGGATATCGAGGGACATGCGGGAAATAACAGAAGCTGCGTTAAACAGCAATCAACGCTCCCGGTTGGCCCTTGACGCGTTTTGCTACAAATCCAAAAGAGCTATCGGTTCAATGCTGATGATAATGGGTGGTTGTGACGCCCTTATTTTCACAGGTGGGATCGGATTGAACAGCCCTGTAGTCAGGGCAAAGACGCTCGAGGGAACAAACGGCCTCGGTTTCTCGATTGACAGCGGTCTCAATGGTGGCTATTCCGGACACAACATAAAAGACGTTGTTGATATCTCTGCCGAAGGCTCCAGAGTAAGAATTCTCGTTATACGGACTTTCGAAGAATTGATGATGGCCCGGCAATGCCTTGATGTTGCAAAAAAGATCGGGAAAATTATTGAGTAGTTGATGGGAACTTCATCGATTTCCCTGACCACGTTACCTGTAAGCCATCCTGACGGAATGAGGGATTACATCCTATGGATAAACTAGGGGTTGTGCATGGGCGTTTTCAGGTTCTCCATAATGATCATCTGAAATACATTCTCGCCGGGATGGATCGATGCGAACACCTGATAGTGGGAATTACCAACCCTGACCCTACACTGACAAATCCTGACGACACCAATCCTGCCCGAAGCCTTACATCCGCGAATCCTTTGTCATATTACGAGAGATATTCGATTGTAAAGGCTGCGCTGCTGGAAAAAGGACTCGGCTACCAGGAATTCAGTGTAACCCCGTTTCCCATCAATTTTCCCGAGCTTTACAGATACTATGTGCCGATGGGGGCTGCATTTTATATTACCATCTATGATAACTGGGGCAGGCGCAAACATGAGCTTCTTAAGGGCGCCGGTCTACGGACAGCGATATTGTGGGAGAGACCGCCCGAACAAAAGGGCTTGTCCGGCGCCGATGTTCGGGATTTGATGGCGAGGGGCGGCGGATGGGAGAGTCTGGTTCCTGAATGCGTGGCTCGCCTGCTAAAAGAATGGGGTGTTCCGGATCGTCTCGGGAAAATCAGGCAAAATCAGAAAACGGATTGAGGGAAAGACTCGCATATATGTCCCCCTGCAAGGAACTCACCTTCCGTGAAGCTATCGCATTTATGACAGCCTTCGAATCCAGACGGTTTTTACCAGCAAAACCATGATGTTCGCCGATAGTATAATTGAATGAGTAATCTCCAAGTCTTGCGAGATATTCTACAGATTTGACGGCGGCCTCAAGAAATTCGACATGATATTCAATCGACAACGATGGAAGAGGCTGACTCAACCCCTGGATAGCCTGAAATTCATAACCTTCCGTATCTATCTTGCAAAAAGCAGGGATACCATGCTTTTGGACAAGACTATCGAGCGTTACTAAATTGACGTCCTCTTTGGAGCTCCATTCAAAATGTTTGAAACGACCGCTGTTCCTTACGGCGAAAATCCAGTCCGGCGCCATTGACGAGAGCTGGTTTCTCACGTCACTTTTCCAGATGTGACTTTGCGTTTCCGCAGCGCCTGCCGCAAAGGGCTCAATGAAAACCGACAGGTTTGAGCCATACTTTCGCTTCAAGACCCTCAGGCACTCGGACTGCGGCTCGATAGCCACAACCCTTGCGCCAACCGCAAGAAACAACTCAGTCTTCCATCCATAATTTGCCCCCACATCAAAAACCAGGCCACCCGGTTTCACAAAACGCTTCATGAACCGCATGGCGCCTGATTTGTAGTACTTGCGTTTCAACCACTTTGCAGGAAGCCTGGTTCTTGAGTACGAGCGCAATATCCAGTTGAAAAAAGTATTGTTCATTTCCCGATCCAGGGCTGACTTTATAGCCGTTATCGAAAATAAACGCCAATGGTATGCATGTTTGGCCTGTCAGTCCAGGGAAAGCTGGAATCCAGGAACCGTGGGCGCTGAAGCGAATCCGGCATTACAGAGTCGAGCGCAGAGCCGATTTATCACGTCATGGCGCTCTGGCCCCGAACGAATGGAGCCAGGTATACTGTCTTCAATTTCGGCTTCATTCCGACAAAACTTTTTGGAAACGCTATAGTAAATCATTTGCTCAAAAGAAATGTCCGATTATTTTTGTAAGATTTGCTGGACAGGGCAATGACATCTATTACATTATTGGAATGCGGCGTTCGCGTCAAATCCTGATCGGCCAATATGCCCTTGAATAGCTAACATGTATCGAAAAAACGATTCTAAAAAATTGGTCTTTTTTGCGTTCTGAACCCATTTGGCAAGAATTTTTATTTGGAGGTCTTATCCGATGGACATCAGTTCTGAATCCTGGAAAACCAAACCGACAGACAGATTCATCCTCAGGTGGATAAAGATGAACCTTTCGGCCCGTATTACTCCCAGGCTTGCCGGGATGAGTTTCATCAGGCCGTGGATGATCACCCTGATTGCCATGCTGTCAGGCATTTACGCGGGTATTGTATATTCGCAGGGATGCGGTTTCTCAGCCGGTTTGATTGCCTTGTTATCACAAACCCTCGATGGGGTTGACGGACAGTTGGCCAGACTGACTAATAGACAGTCCAGTGGGGGCGCTTTTCTTGATTCCGTTTTGGATCGCTACGCGGATGGCGCTCTAGTGATTGGTCTAATACCGTATAACCTTAAAATGAATCCGGAATTGGGAATTGCTCCCGTAGTAGTTCTTGGGGCGTTAGCTCTGATCGGGAGCAGCCTTATCAGCTATAGTGGATCCAGAGCCGAAAACCTCGGTATTGAAATGGGAGAACCCACTCTTGCCAGCAAGGGAACCCGAACAGCGGTTACCATAATCTGCGCTCTCTTGAGTCCCATCTCTGCCTGGATACCTTTTGCGGGTCTGATTTACCTGGCTGTACATACCAACGCTGTGGTCATCTGGAGGATCGCCAAGGCTGTGAGCTGATAAAAGGGACTTATGCCGGTCCCCAGTTTAGAGCCCATCCGTGTATTTCCAATCCATGAGAGTTCTCACAGTTCGCTCTTATCCGCGCCTGTGAACTTTCATGGATTTCAATCTCGTTAGTCACATAAAAATCTATTCCATCCCCCAGTGTCGCCTTCATTTTTAGAGTCCCGAAGTCTGTCCAGGCGCCAGCGGCTCCCGTTGAAACATATAGCCTCAGAGAGTCATGTTTATTTTTCACCAGCAATGCGGCGTAGATTCTTCCCGAAGCCGGATCAATGGGAACGGGGGCGCTTGATAATACAAGGTCCATTGGTTTGGTCGAGTATTGAATATTAATATTCTGAATCATCGGGCTTTCCTGACCATCACTCTGTAGACCCACAGCAAACTGTATACCGCCGATGACTTCAGACCATCCACCATCCCCTGACCAGTCGCTTTCAGATAGATTACCGGCTTCAGCGGATGTCATCTGATTGGACGAAATATTGAAAGCCCTTTTCAAGGCAATTGTAAGGTCATCCGACGCAAACGATTGCCAAAGATTGTCAGCTCCCTTGTGCTTCCATGCGCCCGACTCGAAAACAACTACTTGCTGCCAGACCGAATTTTTGAATACACTCCAGCTAAGGCCCCGATCAAAACTGAAGGCATGGAAAATCCGGGTTGAGCCGGGTTTGAGTTCGGAAATGTTTACAGATTCGATGGACTCCCAATTGTTAGTCTCGGGGAGTAAGCCAGGTTTTGTGTAAAGCGCCACCACATTTTGCGGATAAACAGCGGGGGACGCCTCGACAAGCTCAATTTCATCAACACACAGATACTGCGGATGCCCACAGTTCTGGGTCACATAAAAACGATAGTACCGGTATGGAACGCTATTGTAGAAGGTGAAATACCCCGGCGCCTCGACGGGTATCCATGTGTTTGCCGTCTGAACCGAGTTTGAAGCCGAATGCAATACTGTCCAATTCAAATTGTCGTTTGAGGCCTCAAGCCTCCAGGCGCCCGGAACAGCATTTGAGTCCGTTTCAAAGGTTCTCCATCTGTACTTGTTAATGATTTTCCGGTCTAAGCCAAAATTGTATGTAACCCAACCTGTTGTGTTGTTTATGGATGTCAGCCACCTCCTGTAAAGCCCAAACTCGTCGTTAAAAAGCTTGTACGCGTCATACGAGGGTGTTTGTGAGCTGTAAAAAACGTTATCTGAATTTGTTTGGGTGGGGACGGAGTCTGTTGTTGAGTTGTTCCTGTGTCCGTGAAAATCGCGCGCAGATGCGACCGTGACGCCATCGGAGTTATATTTTAACCCTGAGATGCGATTGATCATCTGGGATGAAACAGCCGAATCCAGAGCGACCCTGGCAAATCCAGCCCCGTTGGTCACACTATCAATCCAGACTATGTTTCGGGTAGATGACGATAGCTCGACAATCATGCCATTTTCAATATGGGCGCAATCCCCCGATAAACCTGTTGACAGAACCTTTCGATAACCGCATCCGGGTGTGATCTCCTCTTGGGAAAAAGTCGTTGATATCACTATCTCATCCACCGTGGATGAGGTGTCTACCAAATGTATTGAATTGTAGGATGGGTTCGAAAAACCATAAATCCTTACCAAGCTGTTATGTTCCAGGCCATGACCCGTTGCAGGGAAACCAACCATACCACCTCCCCTGTTAACTAAAATGCCCGCTGTGAAAAAACACTCACCCCCCTCGAAATGTCCCTCCGCCTCATCATCCTGCTTCCAGTAAATTGCTTCACCCTGAACATTTTCCATTTGAATTTCAGAAGGGCTGTCCATTGATATTAACCGGTTCAAACCGTGAATTGTATCGATTGATGTGAACATACCAGAATCGCTGTCGTGCCTCGCGCATGACAAATCCTGATCTATGCCACTCTCATCCCTGAAACCATCGAAGAATCCATCCACTATCGAGCCACTTCCAATACTGGCGGTTTTGGATTCACGCAGGAACAACAGTTGAATGTTTTGCCTGAGCGATTGTAGAAGCGCCTTTTCAACAGTAGGGATTTCTATCCTGTTGTCCTTTATCAGTTCATCCAGAAATGTCCGCGTCTCTAAGGACTTTTCCATAGCCTGCCCGGCTATCCCGGTAGCAATGTCAGTATCTTCCCGCAGGTCCTCAATTTGATGTTGTTTAACGGCATCCGACGGAACAAACGCATCGCCGTTATAAACATAGAATTGACCTTCCTGCGGTTTGCCAATGACAGGTTCTCCGAGCAGGTGATCGGCGTCTCCAAGCACAACTGTCATGCTCTTACCTCCTGATGAAAATAAAAATGTTTTTTTTTGGAAAGATTCTGTTATGGAGGAACTGGTGGTAAACGCGGGCATGAAAATAAATTAAGCTATCATGTTAATACAGGGCGGAACTAACGTCAATGTCTCGCCAGAAAACTTCACACAACCCTCTGTGGATGAGGAGGAGTAATGAGCTCCGAAAATTCAGACGCATGTATTCAGGTAAATTTTTCGGATGAGGACATATTGAAGGCCATGTCCGAAATACCGGGGCATCTGGATATAAGCCTTGGAGATTTCAAGGAGATTTACACAAAGGCCTATGAACAGGCGATAAAGCGTTTTACAAGGGAAATCAGGCTATCGGAAATTATGACGCGCCAGGTGGTTAGCCTCTATCAGGATGACACGCTGGAGCATGGCGCGATGATTCTGGCCAGGAAAAACGTCTCCGGGGCGCCTGTCATAGATGCGGATTCAAGGGTGGTTGGGGTTGTATCAGAAAAGGATTTCTTCAATGCGGCAGGAGTTGGTGGAATCCGGACGGTCATGGAGTTGATTGCGGAGTGCCTCAGCGGAACCCGATGTATAGTCAGCGGTCTCAGGAAAGGATTGGTAAGGGAGATAATGAGAAAACCGCCTTTCACCGCTTCTCCGGAAACATCTGCGCACGAACTTGCCGACATTTTTGTTACCAGAAATATTAACAGGGCGCCGATTATAAATGAGAATGGAATCCTGATCGGTATTGTGACTAGAACCGATCTGGTCAGATCAACCCTGAGAAGGCCATAACAATGAAATATTTTCAGAAAATGCGCGGCGGGGGCCAGAGTCCTCCGAGGGTCAGCCTTTCAGAAATATTATGGTCATGGCTAGGTGCGCTTATAGGAATTGGTATTGTCACGGGCCTTGACGCCGCAGTGTTCCAGGGGTATGAACTGGTTTTACTGATTGGTCCGGTTGGGGCGTCGGCTGTTCTGGTGTTCGGCGCCATTAGGAGTCCGTTGGCCCAGCCGCGCAACCTCATCGGTGGACACATAATTTCAGCTACCGTTGGCGTCATAGCGGGAAAACTTTTCGGTGACAATATTGTGGTAGCGTCCTCAGTCGCTGTCTCCACGTCCATTGCATTAATGCATCTCACCAAGACGTTGCATCCGCCCGGAGGCGCCACATCCCTGATAGCGATAATTGGCGGAGAAAAAATCAGAGCCATGGGATTTCTCTACGTAATTTTTCCGGCAGGACTAAGCTCCCTGATACTGTTAATAGTAGCGGTTCTGTTCAACAACATCATCGAAAGCCGCAAATACCCGGACCATTGGATATAATTGGCTGAGGCTGCGTTTGACATATTTTGTGAACGCATCTGTTAGCATGAATCCTTACCCGCACTTGAAACGCCCTTATGAATTCACTAATTTTGTTTTACATGGACATGTGTATTCCAAATATTTTCCCGTTAAAATCCTTCTGAAAGGGGACGAAACCGATGAAAAAAACTTCCCTGATAATGTTTGTCTTTCTGGGATTGCTAGCTAGCGTCCCAATAGCGTCCACAGTTTTAGCATCGGATGAGAAGTCCGTTGAAGCCGCTTATAGAGACTGGCGTAACGCCATGAGCTCCGGCTCTTCAGACGCTGTAGTCCAGCTATATGATAAAAATGGTATACTGCATGCAACTTTCCACCCTGAACCACTGGTCGGACACGATCTTATCAGACCATATTTTGTGAAGCTCACTGGCCTTCCAAAACTTGGAGTTGAGCCGATTCAGTCCATCATCAGGATATATGGCGACACCGCCATAAACACAGGAACCTATAACTTTTCGTATGAACAGGACGGAAAGTTGATCATTGTTCCCGCAAGGTTCAGCTTCACTTATAGAAAAGACGAAGGTAAGTGGAAAATCGTTGACCATCACTCATCATTGACGCCCGAGAAAAAATGAGAGCATGCAGAGAAAATAATAAACGTCAGCGCAGTAACCACGCTGACGTTTTTCCACATTCCTGCCTGATGGGTCACTTTGCGGTAGCTTTTACTCTTTCTTCCTGAGTCATGCCGGCGAGGCGCGCGACTTCGCTGACGTCAAGCCCAAGCCCCTGCGCCACACGTGTTCCATATTCTGCGTCCGCCTTGTAAAAAAGAGCTGTCTGCCGTAACTGAATTCTTTTCTGAGCCCCACACAGGTGGGTCACAATGTTCCCAACAAGGTTGTTCCTGTCGTAATCTGTCATTACATTTCTATACAGATTACCCGGTTGAATGAAATCATCATTCGGATAACTATATGGCTGTCTTCCAGCCATGCCTTCCAGTTCGAACATCGGCTCAACATATTGCGGATCAGGCGCCGGGCCACCAAGACTGTTCGGCCAGTAATTGGGGCCAGGGCCGCCATTCCCATCGACCCTCATGAAACTGTCGCGTTGATAGCTGTTTTCCGGAGAATTTCTGGGCCTGTTCACCGGGATCAGATGATAATTCGGACCTAATCTGTGAATGTGAGTGTCGTGATAGGAAAAGAGCCTTCCCTGTAACATCTTGTCCGGAGACACTCCAATACCGGGAACCAGGTTGCTGGGATTGAAAGCCGACTGTTCAACCTCGGCAAAATAATTCTGTGGATTTCGATCAAGAACCAGCTTCCCGACTTTAATTGGAGGAAAATCCGAATGCGGCCATACCTTGGTTATGTCAAAAGCGTCAAATCGATATTCTTTTGCTCTCGCGTAAGGCATTATCTGCATTTCCAGGGTCCATGAAGGATAATCGCCGCGCTCAATAGTCTCATAAAGGTCTCTCGTGGCATGGTCCGGATCCTTGGCCCTAGTAACCTCAGCCTCCTCACGAGTCAGATTTCTGATCCCCTGATCCGTCTTCAAATGGTATTTCACCCAGAATACTTCACCTTTGTTGTTGTACCATTTGTACGTATGACTACTATAACCATTCATGTTGCGATAAGTCGCCGGTATTCCCCTGTCTGAAAAAAGAACAGTCACCTGATGAATAGACTCTGGAGTCAATGACAGGAAATCCCAAAACATATCAGGATCCTTCAGGTTCGTAGCCGGATTTCGCTTTTGGGTGTGAATGAAGTCCGGAAATTTTATCGTATCACGTATGAAGAAAACAGGTGTATTGTTGCCAACAAGGTCGTAGTTTCCCTCTTCAGTATAAAACTTGACGGCGAAACCTCTCGGATCGCGCTCAGCGTCAGCAGACCCCTTCTCACCACCAACAGTCGAAAAACGCACAAATACTTCTGTCTTCTTTCCCACCACTGACAGAAATTTGGCTCTGGTGTACATTGTAACATCGCCAGTCACTTCAAAATAACCGTGAGCTCCAGCCCCTTTGGCATGAACCACCCGTTCAGGAATACGCTCGCGGTCAAAATGACCCAGCTTCTCCAGCACATGAACGTCCTGCAGTAAAGTAGGCCCGCGACTACCCGCTGTAATGCTGTTTTGATCATCCCCTACAGGAACTCCGAACGCGGTGGTTAGAACCTTCTTCTCGTCCGCCATTAGTCTCCTCCTTTACGTTAGTGGTCAATGACGTTTCGACAATGATGACAAGCCTTTCGTGTGTCGATATGGAAAACAGGCCCGGCATGCCACACATCATTACTGTATAATAATAATTACTATTACCCTGCGCAACCTATGCCGTAAAGAGTTTTCGCTCCTTCCAGAAAAAATAATTAACACATTTTAATCAAAAAGAGAAAAACTAGCAGGCGGGTTGAGAGTCATCGCCAAAGTTTTTTCTGTTACATTCGTTTGATTTTCTGTCGGAACTTGAACATTTGCAGCATACACCCTGCAATTGAATGGCGATGGACTGAACATTTGCACAGCCTTCAATTTCTTCAGGGATTTTGAAATGCTCCAGACCGGAGATATAAACGTCCCTAACCATGCCACATTTTCTGCAAATAAAATGCTGGTGGGGTCTCGTGTTTGCGTCCAGCCTCATACGGTCAGACTGTATATGTAGGCGTGAAATCACATTTAGTTTCTCAAGGGTGGATGTGGCTCTGTATACTGTGTCGAAGGATATGGTCGGTAACTTGCGCCGCACCCGCCGGTAAACAGTCTCCGCGTCGGGATGTTCCTCGGTGCCGGCGATTTCCTTGAATATGACGAGACGCTGATAGGTCAGTTTAATACCCTCACGCCGGCAGGCTTCAGTGAATTCAGAGACCCTTCTGTCGATTTCTTCGGGTGTGAGGCTCATTGTCTGGGTCTTTCATTGGACATAATAACAGGTTACAGATACCCTAGTAATTTTGTGATGCTATTTTTCAGGCAAGATAGTTAATACTTGTTGGGCTATTAATCAAGTTATTATTTCTCACAAACGTTTACCAGAAGGACGGGGCATTTTTTACAAGGCTCAATCTGGCCCGGAGTAATCAAGGGAAGACTGGAAAAAAGCGCCGGGCGAATTCTGTTGTCCCGGCGCCATACTTGAGGAGGTTAGGCAGCAAGTTTTTCACGTTTGATTATATTGCCACGTGAGCTGATGATGACTTTTTCGACGGGAATCTGTTTTCCGGCCATTTTCATGCCGTACTTGACGATTTCAGGTAACCCTGAACAACATGGGACCTCCATGATGGCCACGGTAACGCTCTTGATAGAGGCCGACTGAAAAATTTCGGCAAATTTTTCGATATAAGCTCGCGCATCGTCAAATTTTGGGCATCCGACGAGCAAGGCCTTCCCCGCCAGCAGATCCCTGTGGAAACCGGCATAGGCGTAAGCGGTACAATCCGCGGCTACCAGTAGATCAGCGTTTTTGAGGAATGGGGCTGAGGGTGGAACAAGCTTTATTTGCACCGGCCAATGCCCGAGCGCTGACGCCTCGGCCTCATGCTGGGCTGGAACGTTTGCGCAAGCGCATGCTGAGGCCGCTGGAGCAAAAGACTGAATATGGGTCGATGGACATCCACACGCCATGACCCCCTGACTGTTTTCTTTGGCTTTTTGAGCAAGTTCATCCAAACGGTGTTCAACGGCTTCCTCGTCGAAATCATCCGCCTCACGCTGAATAACTTTCAGTGCCCCTGTCGGGCATTCGCCAAGACAGGCCCCCAATCCATCGCAATATCGCTCAGCAACTAGTCTGGCTTTCCCGTCAACTATTTCCAGGGCCCCCTCTGCGCATGAAATGATGCAGTTTCCGCAACCATCGCAGAGTTCTTCGTCTATCTGGATTATGTTTCTCATTTTCTTCATGGCGGCTATCCTTTCCCTGATTATCGTTAAGACAGACCGTGAGGTCTGTTTATTATCCATGATCGAGATTCATCAGCTTGTTATAAGCTTTGAACCATTTCTTCACCGAGTGTCCGTGCCGAATCGGTAAGTAGTGATTTTTTAAAAAGAAGCTTTGCGTCATCCCTGCTTATCTGGGCTTTCTTGAGTTTTTCCTGAGTGTTAGCCAGGATGTCTGAATCGTAAACGACCTTGAAATTTGCTGTCTCATCTTCATTTGGATGATGGTGTCTGGAAATAATGTCGCACACCTCATCAATCATTTCCTGTTTGGCGTCGAGCCCTTCGAGGATTTCTCGAGCGACTGCGGGCCCCTCTTTTTCCTGAAGCTCGGGTGCGTCGCTGTTATATTTTTTCATGGCCTCGACAGCGCCGATGTCATGAAGATATGCTGCGGAGAGCACAATTGGCGGCGCCGCGTTTTCCTTAACGGCTATCTTTTCTGCAAAACCCGCTACTCTTGCGGAGTGGCCAATTCGTTTGAAATCATTTCTGAAATACAGTTTCATCTGAACCGCCACCCGATCTTTGAACAGGTCCTCTTTTTGTTTGATTAGTTCGGGGGGCAAATCACCGAAACATTGCTCGGCGAATTTGCAATGAGCTGCGCACCCGAAATCCATTTTAGGGTTGAGGACCTGATGCCCGCAGCCTTTGCATCTGCGCCTGGTTTCATCTTTGAAAAATTCGACCGCCCCGCCACACTTTGGGCATGTAGCCTCAAAAATAGCGTCAAATTTCCAGTATCTTGGATCTTGTCCCGGGCATTTCATGGTCCTTCTCCTGTTCGTCCGAGTCTGGACAAATTGGTCTGGTTGGCGCCTGAGTCAACTTTTGATCAGTTCAGGCGCCATGCTTTCAAAAAGATATTTTTTTAGCAATTGGTTGGTTAATTTAGATAGTTAATTTGCTTAACGCGGTTTCCTCTGAATCAGCAGTCGGTTTTGAAGTTAACTGTTTGATGTTATCCCAATATCGCCTTGAGGTCCTCATCGGGAGTTGATATGGGTTTGATGTCGAAATTCTTTACCAGCACGTCAAGGACGTTGGGTGTAATGAAGGCCGGCAGGCTCGGGCCAAGGCGAATTCCCTTGATGCCGAGGTGGAACAGTGTCAGAAGGATGGCGCATGCTTTCTGCTCATACCACGACAGTATCATTGATAGGGGCAACTCGTTTACGCCGCAGTTGAATGCGTTTGCCAGAGCGACCGCAATCTGGATGGCCGAATAAGCGTCATTGCACTGACCGATGTCCAGGAGTCTCGGAATTCCGCCTATATCGCCAAGGTCCTTGTCAAAAAACCTGAATTTGCCGCACGCCAGTGTAAGCACCACTGTATCTTTCGGGGTTTTTTCAACAAATTCGGTGTAGTAGTTTCTTCCGGGTTTTGCTCCATCACAACCGGCAACCAGGAAGAAATGCTTTATAGCTCCACTCTTTACCGCCTCAATAACTGTTCCGGCAACCGACATAACGGCGTTTCGACCGAAACCGCACATAACGCTCTTTCCGTTTGAATCCGCCGCAAAGCCCGGCATTTGAAGGGCTTTATTGATAACCGGAGCAAAATCCTTGTTGGCGATGTGGGTCACGCCAGGCCAACCGACCAGACCGGTTGTAAATATGTTGTCCTTGTAAGAATCCGCCGGCTTCTGAATGCAGTTCGTGGTCATCAGAATGGCCCCTGGGAATTCGCCGAATTCTTTCTTCTGATTCTGCCATGCTGTCCCGTAATGTCCATAGAAATGGGAGTATTTCTTCAGTTCAGGATAAGCGTGTGTTGGCAGCATTTCGCCGTGTGTATAGATATTTATTCCTTTTCCTTCAGTCTGTTTGAGGAGTAATTCGAGGTCTTTGAGGTCATGTCCTGACACCAGGATTGCCTTACCGGCCTTTGCGCCCAAAGGAACCTTTGTCGGGACCGGATGCCCATAGGCGCCGGTATTTCCGGCATCGAGCATTTCCATTACCTTGAGGTTGACTTCGCCACACTTCAACACCAGACCTACCCAATCATTGAGGCCCAGATCAAGCCTGAGCGTTGAAGCCAGACCTTCCGCTATGAATGCGTTAACTTCGTCGCTTTCCTGACCGAGAATAGCTGCATGATCCGCATAGGCCGCAACGCCTCGAAGTCCAAAAATCAGGGTGTGCTTCAGAGACCGTATGTCCGCGTTAGTTTCTCCATCATTCAGGAATCCGCAGGTCGCTCCCTGCGCATACATATCCTCTTTGGTCGCTCCGGGCTTAAAGGTTGCGGCGTCTTCGGTAAAATCGACCTTGCCACCAGCCGCCCTGACTCTCTCCTTGAGTGAATCGCGAAGCTCAACAGCCTTTCTGATCATCGGAACAAATCTGTCGTCATCAAAATCGACGTTGGTAAGAGTTGAAAAAAGGCCTTCATTAATGAACCGGCCTATCTGCCTATCGACAACACCAACTTTCGCTCCCTCGACTACAAATTGCGACAGTCCCTTGAGAGCATGCATCAGTAAATCCTGAAGAGCGGATGTATCTGATCCCTTCCCACAAACGCCAGACCTCGTGCAGCCTGTTCCACCGGATGTCTGCTCACACTGATAACAAAACATTTTTTCGGCCATCATTCCCTCCATTGGTTTTTCATAGAAACTATTCCAGTAGTTGTTTTTCCTACGTCGCCTTCCTTTTCTAGAAATATGAACCTTCTTTGAACCTGTCACATTGACTTAAGTCAAGAGATCAAATTTTTTTGAATTTTGAGGAATGTTTACTTGAAGGAAAAAGCCGGTCAAAATACCGCGTCGCTATTTGTCAGGATTTAACCTGCAGGTTTTATTGAGTTTAATTACTATTGGGCCAAAAACTGCTGTTTGTTCGTCATCATTTAATCACTAAGTCAGGTTTTACGCGCTCAAATGGCAGAATAGCTCCTAAGACAGAAATTCGGGTTTAACGCGCTTGATCACCTCACCGAGGCGTTCACCTCTACTGTTATTTAACATGTGGAAATCAATTATCTTTTCAATCTTGTTCAAAACTTCTTCTCTTGAAAAAACCCCGGACAACTCGACGCCGAGTTGTGGGCGACGACCGAGTTTTCCTCCGACAATTATCCTGTAGCCTTGCGCGCCTTCAACCAGAGCGCCTGTAGGACAATGCCTTGCGCATTGAGCGCACTGCAAACATTTGGAAAAATCGATTTCAGGCGGGGAGCCATCGGTGGAGAGCTTGATTGCGTCTTCCTGGCACGCTTTGACACATTCACCACAAGCGGTGCATTCCGCTGATGACAGAACCGGCGCGCAAGCCCCTATGACTCCTATATCGGCTATTTGAGGTCTTGAACAGGCATTCGGACAGTCAGAAACCGATACCCTGAATTCGTGATGTAATTTTAGGGGGCCTTTTACCCTTTCCTTCAGAAACTCCTTAAAATTCCTCCTGTCAAGCATGGCTTCGAGTTTTTGAATTATGTCACCGTCACGACTGACCTTGTTCGGACATCCACTAGGACCAAAACAGGTCTCCAACTGATAGCCCTTCACCTCATCTTCCATACTCTTCAAATATTTTTGCTGGCACAGACGAACATGTTCCATCGTAACAGAAGAGGAATTAAGTCTGGCAGCCTCCTCTTCCACGCGTTTTTTTACCCGTTTTCTTATAAAAAAAGGAACTTTGGACACAGCTTCTTCAGCCTGTCTCGTCCATTTCATTGCGCTAACCCCTTGAAAAATTCTCTGAATCGAGCTTTATTAAAACCATTTCCATGAAAAAACTTGAGTTTTCAGATAGTTTGTTGTCTCATTTCAGCTTCTATTACATTATTTTAATGATACCAGGAACAAAAGTCCAGTTGCGCGCCAGATTGTTTTTTTACCGCTAAAAACGCTTAGCGTCACATGATGGCAATACTCGAATTTGAGAGTAAGAAAATGAATCACAAGGATTTAAACCAGATACCTCTTTTTGAGGGATTGCCTGAGCATCAGTTGCAGGACCTGGAGTCTATTGCGATTTCAAAGAGCTTTAGTCGTGGAAACACCATATTCTCGGAGAACGACCCTGGTTCGGGTTTTTATGTGGTGGCTAGGGGCAAGGTAAAAATATACAAGATTTCCAGTGACGGCAAAGAACAGATACTTCACATATTTGGCCCGGGAGAGCCTTTTGGTGAGGCGCCTGTATTTGAGGGAAAGCGATTTCCGGCGCATGCCATTGCCATTGAAGATTGCGTCGTACTATACTTCCCGAGAATCGCATTCATTGATCTGGTCAAGAAGAATCCGTCACTCGCATTGAGCATGCTTGCGGTGCTTTCAAGGAGGTTGAGACGTTTCGCTGCTCTAGTGGAGGATTTGTCCCTCAAGGAAGTGCCGACCAGATTGGCGGCCCACCTGATTTATCTGAGCGACAACTCGGTTGACAGGGCTGAATTGTCACTCGACATATCCAAGAACCAGCTAGCCGGATTGCTCGGAACCATTCCCGAGACTTTGTCCCGGATACTGGCTAAAATGGTAAAAAAGGGGCTTATAGAAATTCAGGGGCCCAATATCAGGATTATTGACCGTGTTGCTCTGGACGACCTTGCGCAGGGGGCTTCTCGCCTCTAAATCCTTAACTATTCAAAAATATTTCGGGATTAGCGCGTCGAATTCCCGCTTCACGAATATGGACAAAATTATGGAACTGTCAAACTGATGCCTGCCTCAAAATATCTGGGAAATCTTTGCGATTTATATGACGCGTATAACAGGCGTGAATTCGTTCACCCTGACCCACTCGAATTTCTTTATGAATTTGAAGATGTGAGAGATCGTGAAATTGTCGGGCTGATATCGTCATCCCTGGCCTATGGAGGGGTCAAACAGATACTGAAGAGCGTACAGACCGTTTTGAATAAAATGCCTGAACCTTCACGTTTCATCAGGAATTCATCCAGGAGCGATCTGCATGAACTATTTAGTGGTTTCAGGCACAGGTTCACTACCGGCGCGGAGATGGCTACGATGCTTTACGGGGTCAAAACCGTACTCGAAAAATATGGAACGCTCGATGAATGTTTCAGGAAAGGGCTGTCGAACGACGCGGAAACCGTGCTTCCGGCTCTTGACGCATTTGTCACAGAGCTTACAGCCGTTTTTGAGGGAAAACCGCCGAGCCTGCTTCCTTCGCCTGCAAAAGGTAGCGCCTGCAAAAGACTGAATCTCTATCTCAGGTGGATGGTCAGAAAAGATAATGTAGATCCCGGAGGATGGGATGGGATCCCTACCTCAAGGCTTGTAGTGCCAGTAGACGTTCACATGCACAGGATTAGCTCGAGTTTGGGTCTAACCGCCAGGAAGTCTGCAGATATGAAAACTGCGATAGAAATTACCAGGGCTTTCAGAAAGATTTCACCGGATGATCCTGTCCGTTACGATTTTTGCCTTACGCGACTAGGCATACGTGACGATCTGGATCCGGCCCGGTTCCTTGAGGCTTGCGAAATCTCCACAAAATGACCCACTAATTCTTGGGCGACCAAACCCCAAAGACAACCTTCTGGCCGGACCTGACGTTGTACCTCTTGCAAAATCCAGCCTTCACCTCAAGGCAGTATCTCGATGGAAACATTGACGGATAGGTTATCCCGGAGTTCGGCGCAATGTTCTCATAGATCAGCCTTATCGTGTCTGACGAATCTATCCATATAACATCAATAGGAAACTTCATGCCCTGCATGTGTATCGAATAGGATCCATCAACAAGGAATTCCAGTAGCATCCCGGAATCATCGTCAATCTTCGTCCAACCCAGCAAACCCTCGACACGTAACTGATCCGTGTTCGCCAGCGTCGCCTTTACAGTCCGCGATCCCACAGTAACCGACACATAATTAACCTTCGGACTCTCCACAACCTGACCAAGGGCAGGCTCAATCACCACTAAGCCAATAAACTGGAATAATGTCACAACTACCAATACCTTGGTAAAAATTGTGAACAGCCTCAAACATTCAGGTTTGCCAGACAAGTTTGTTAACCCCAAATTGCACAGATTGATTTTTCGGAGGCCCCATGCCTCGAGATGGTAAACAGGCCCATTGATTGCGTTCCTGCGGAGTTAATTAATCACAAGAATGTTGCAGGTTCAAGTCTTGAGAGGGAATATTTTGTGTGACATGGCCCGCCGCTCAACAATAATTATTCTTATGTAGCAGAATGAACGGGGTTGACGTAAGGACTTGGCGACAGTATACCTTAGAAAAAGGAACAAACGATTCTGAATTAAATCCCGATCTGCTGAAATTAAAAAAACTTTTACAGAGGGGTCAGATGAAAACATTTGTGATGACTCGAAGAGGCTTCCTCGCCGGAGCGACCGCCGGCGCCACTACATTGCTGGCATCATCCTACATGAAAACAGATGCGCTTGCTTCCCAGACGCCAGCCCAGAATGAATCCAAACCCCAGATAAAAGATTCCGAATCCGCGTTTCATGGAGAGGATTCATCGACGTACAGTGTGGTCGATACGTACACTTTTCCGGGTTTCAAGGTTGTACAGATAACGCTGCCGGCGCTTTCCGTATATTCTTATCTTCTGATAAGCGATGGAGCGGCTTTGCTCATAGACCCGGTTCGTGACATATCGTTCTATATGGATACCGCCAAAAAAGAGGGGGCCAAAATAGTTGGCGTGTATCTGTCGCACTCTCATGCCGACTTTGTGGCGGGACACACAGAGGTTAGGAAGGCTGTTGGGGCGCCTATTTTCCAGAGTCACAAATCTGGCGCAAAGTATCCTTTCAAGGCGATGGATGAACAGTCTACGGTTAAGATAGGGAAAGCGACACTCAAATTCCTGGATACTCCAGGCCATACCCCGGATGGGCAGTGTTGCGCAGTATATTCTGAGGATGACCTGAAAAACCCCAAGCTTCTTTTTACAGGGGATGTCCTTTTTGTCGGTAGCGTTGGCAGACCTGACCTTCTTGACGGAACTGTTCCCGCCGCATGGCTCGCGTCAGCCTTCTATGACTCGTGGGTCAATAAACTCTCAAAACTTCCTGACAACGTCATGATTTTCCCGGCTCACGGAGCGGGATCACTCTGCGGCGCCAACCTGGGTAATGAACCCAAGTCAACGATAGGTGAAGAGAAGGCTTCTAACCCCTATTTCAAGGCAAGAGGTAAGGGTGAATTTGTCGCAATGGTTCTTCAGGGATTACCGGAGGCCCCGCAGTATTTCAGGCACAACGCGAAGATGAATCGGGAGGGGCCTGCGCTCGTAGACTGGAACGCTTCAGTTTCACGCGAAATCAAACCGACATCTCAACTGACAAAGCCGTCGAAGTATTATCTTGTGGATGTCAGGGAAGCCGACGCTTATGCAAAAGAACACATTCCCAATTCGGTGAACATATCTGCTAGGGGACGACTCGAGACGTGGGTTGGGTCCATAGTTCCATGGGGCTCAAAACTGGTGTTGATAGGTGATGGTGACGAGTTGAAGGAGGCGAAGTCCAGGCTGCATCGAATCGGATATCAAGCGGATACTCTTACGATGGATTCCTGGAAAAAGACAAAACTTCCGGTGAAATCCCAAACGCCTGTAACACCCCAAAAACTGCATGAAATGATGCAGAAAGGTGAGGCCCCTCTAATAGTAGATGTTCGTCTTCCGACTGAATGGATGGCGATGCGCATAGGAAATGTCCTGAACATGCCCCTGACACATCTGGTCGAAACGTCGTCAAAACTTGAACCGGATCAACCTGTAGCTCTTGTGTGTAATTCCGCATACAGGTCGAGCCTGGCCACAGGAGTTCTGGAGAGGAAAGGTTTTACTAAAGCCGTGAGTCTGGAAGGCGGCAGCCAGGCATGGATCGACGCCGGATTTCCGGTTTTTGAAGGCCAAAAAACACCCGATGCAGGTCTGGTTCCCAGCAAGGCTGAACCCAAAGGCGCCTGATCCCTACAAAACTTTTTGTTATTAAAGACCTGCGCCGAAAAACAATCCCGGCTTCATCTAATAGGATGTGTGAATCATTGAACCATATTCATGGGATATGAAACACACATTCTTCCCGATCTCATCAGGTTTTCCCCTGAAGCCCCTCCGGGAAACATCGGTAAAAGTTATCGTCCGGTTGATAATTTGCTTATTCATCAATGCAGTTCGGGAAAATCATCAAATTAACAAAGTAGAGGTTTTCATGGAAAACCTCTTTTAGTATACTGTTTGCGAATTTAACCCATTCTCTTTTGGTCAAAGGTGAAATATGGCTGTAAATCAGAAATTACTCGATATTCTGGTGTGCCCGAAATGCAAGGGAGACTTGCAAC
>CAITZA010000130.1 GCA_903896745.1 uncultured Desulfomonile sp.
CGAATGGCCTTGTTTTTCCAGAATCAGGGTCGCCAGTCTCTGGTTAACCAAATTGTCTTCAGCAAGAAGTATTTTGAGGGGTTTTACAGGCAGCAGGCTCTCGACACTCACCGGGTTCACGGTTTTAACCTCGGTTAACTCGTAAGGTTGCAGCGTTATGGCTATAGTGTGCAACAAATCGTTATGACTCAAGGGTTTTCTAAGATAAGCCTGAACACCCAGTTCCATGCATCTGTCGCAACTACCGGTGGGGTTGGCCGATGACATGACGATTATCTTGATGTCTGCCAGACTACCGGTTTTGCGAATAACCTCGGTCAACTGGAAGCCATCGACATTTGGCATCATGACATCAATCAAAGCTATTTTATAGGGTTCACTCTTCTCAACAGACCGGCTGAGAAGTTCCATGGCGCTGTCGGCAGAATCGGCGAACTCTGGAATCATCCCCCATTTTGTGAGAGTTTTTAGGAGCACCGTTCTATTTGTTTCGTTATCATCTACGACGAGGATTTTGACCTCATTCACAATACTCAGATCATGTTTTGTAGTGGGGCTTGACAGGAAAGGTTTGGCCACCATCCTGCAGGTAAAATGAAACTCGCTACCCTTTTCTGGCTTGCTGTCAACCCATATATTGCCTCCCATCAGTTCGACCAGTTGAGCTGTTATTGCAAGTCCCAGACCTGTTCCACCGTATTTTCTGGTGGTTGATGAATCTACCTGCGTGAAAGGGCTAAAGATTATTTTTTGTTTATCAAACGGAATTCCTATTCCCGTGTCACGAACATCAAACCTTAATTCTACATCATGTCCCTGCCGTGACTGAACGTCTACTGACAACAATATTTCACCAGATTCGGTGAATTTTATGGAATTCCCAATCAGGTTTACTATTATCTGACGCAAACGACCAACGTCACCCGTAACTATTTCCGGAACCTCATCGGAAACCCACAAAATGAGTTCAAGATTCTTTTGACCGGCTCGAACCGCCAGGGGTTGAACCATTTCTTCCAAACGGTCTCTCAAGCGGAAATCGCTATAATCGAGGTCCAGCTTCCCCGCTTCAATTTTTGAAAAATCCAGGATGTCGTTGATAATTGAAAGTAGCGAATCGGCGGCATAAAGCACCAGATTGAGGTTATCCCTTTGCTCTTGGGTCAGATCCGTATCCAGAGCCAATTGAGTCATTCCGAGAATTCCATTCATTGGCGTGCGAATTTCATGACTCATGACCGCAAGAAAATCACTCTTGGCTCTGTTTGCCTTTTCTGCGGCTTCACGCGCCTCTATCAATTCGGATTCGATGAGTTTGCGCTCGGAAATGTCCCGCACAATACCAATGAATGATACCTCATCTCCCAGCCTCATCTCGCTTACTGAAATCTCCATCGGGAACAGGGTGTTATTCTTTCTGATCCCGGAAAGTTCCCTCGTCTTTCCGATAATACGATATTCCCCTGTTTCCAGGTACCTACGAATATATCCGTCATGAAGATCTTTGTGAGGCTGAGGAACAATCTTTTTTATGTTCTGGCCCAGAACCTCATTTGCATTGTATCCAAAAATCCTTTCCGCAGCCGGATTGAAAGTTTGCACTATGCCTTTTTCATCAATCGTTATTATTGCGTCTATGACATTTTCAACAATCGATCGAATTCTTTGTTCACTCTTGACTAGCCGGTCTTCAGCTATTTTTCTGCGTTTTTCGTTCCTATGGGCCTGAATGATACTTGCGCAGGTTGCGAGATATGGCTTGAGAAAATCGATGACTTTTTGATCATAACCTCCGGGTCTGTTAGCTATGCCAATCATCCCAACCAGAACATCAGCTGCATGAAATGGTAGCCCCAGAAAAGCTCTCATGCCAGGATGACCCTCAGGAAGCCCCCCCCTACGAGGATCATTCATCGGATCATTGGCCACTACCGGCTTTTCAGTCGTAATGGCATGGCCAAAAAGTGTTTTCAGGTTATGAAACTCTAGCCCATCATTTGCGTACTTTTCATAAAATGCTCTAGTAGTTTCGTTCCATGCAATATTTGTAACAGCAAAAGTTTTCAGGTAAGGATGCCCTTCAGCATCATGAAGAATTTCTCCTATGAAACC
>CAITZA010000131.1 GCA_903896745.1 uncultured Desulfomonile sp.
TCTTTTATAGCCTCAGACAAATCAAGGAGAAAAACATGTTGATCCGTATGCTGCTGCTCTTAACGCTGCTGGCTCTTGCCGTTCCAGGAGCTCATGCTCAGCAAGCTCTTGAAACCGAAACCATTAAAACATCCCAGGGTGATCTGAACATTACCTTGATAGGCCATGGAACCCTTATGTTCGGTTTTGCAGGCAAGACAATTCATGTTGATCCGTGGACAAAACTGACTGATTATTCAAAATTGCCCAAGGCGGATCTGATACTGATTACCCATGAACATCAGGATCACCTGGACCTGGACGCAATATCCAAAATCAGGAAAGACAACACCAGGATCATAATTAATCAGAAATGCTCCGACAAGCTTCCCAATGCCACAGTAATGCAAAATGGCGACACCACATCGGTTGATGGCCTCGGAATTGAGGCTGTCCCGGCGTACAATCTTGTTCACAAGAGAGAATCAGGTCAGCCTTTTCATCCGAAAGGATCGGGTAACGGGTATGTTATAACATTTGGCGATAAGAGGGTTTATGTGGCGGGGGATACTGAAAACACCCCCGAAATGAAGGCCTTGAAGAATATTGATGTGGCTTTCCTTCCGATGAATTTACCATACACCATGACGCCGGAAATGGTCGCTGACGCTGCAAAAGCATTTAAACCAAAAACGCTGTACCCATATCATACAGGCGACACCGACCTTCAAAAGCTATCCAATCTCTTGAAAGGATCAGATGAAATAGTGTTGGTTTTAAAGCAGAAGAAATAATAAGTTAATAATACGGATTATATACTACTTCAGCAAATCCTTTATAGCCCGTTTTGCGGCCAGATGACCGCACATTCCATGCGCCCCGCCGCCCGGGGGCATGGAAGACGAGCAGATATAAATGCCCTTACTCGGGGTGGAATAAGCTCTAATACGACCTAGCGGCAGCAAAAATAGCTCCTCGAAACTCTGGATTCCCCCGGCAATGTCGCCGCCTATATAGTTCGGATTGTAGGCTTGCATGTCCTTTGGCGCCATAATGTGCCGAGCAATAATGGTGTCCCTGAAACCCGGAGCAAATCTCTCAATCTGGTCTTCTATCCGTTGAGTCATATCGACTTCAGAGGCGTTGGGGACGTGACAGTACGCCCAGGCGATATGTTTACCCACAGGCGCCCTGGATGGGTCGAACAACGTTGGTTGAGCCAGCAGGACAAAAGGTTTTTGAGGCGTGGCGCCGAACCATACGTCAGACTCTGAGGCAGAGATATCTTCCAGAGTGGGGCCGATGTGGACGGTGGCGGCTCTGGCGCAATTATTGTCAGACCATGGAATCGGAGCGTTCAGCGCCCAATCCAATTTGAAGACCCCCGGGCCACTCCTTTTTAATCGGAGTCTTTCCCGGTATCCCGGAGGGAATTGCTCCCCTACTATCTCATACAACTGCCTCGGAGTTACATCAAACAGGATCACCCTCGAAGCGGGCGCATCACTTAACGAATTGACCGGAGAGTTGACCCATATCTCCCCGCCCATTGATTTTAGCATTAAGGACATGGCTTTTGCTATGGACTGCGAGCCTTTGGCCGCGATAGGCCAACCGACCGCATGGCCCATTATGGACATCATCAGACCGAACGCCGCTGTCGAAGGCCTGGCAAGAGGCAGTATGGAATGAGCCGAATTACCTGCAAACATGGCGCGGGCTCTATGTCCCCTGAAACGTTTCATGGCAAGGCCAACCGCAGACCTCATGGCCAGAGGCCCGAATTTCAGCAGGGGAACAACGTGTCGAGGCGTTCCCAAAGGCTTTAGGAGTTCAAAAACCAGTTCCTTCCAGTCCCTTACAAACGGAGCGATCAAGCGTAAATACGCTTCCTCGTCCAATCCAAGACCCTTGGCCGTTTCCCCAACGGAACGATGCAACAATACGGCCTCTTCGTTATCTAGAGGATGGGCCAGCGGGACATCTGGATGAATCCATTCCAGGCCGTAGGATTCGAGGTCTAGTGACCTGAAGAAAGGGGAGGCGAGGCCAAGCGGATGTATGGCCGCACAAACATCATGATTGAAACCGGGTAATGTGAGTTCTCTGGTGCGAATCCCACCACCAATCGTCCGTCCGGCCTCCATTACCAATACAGATCTTCCTGCCGACGCTATGGTTATTGCAGCTGCCAGGCCATTCGGGCCGGAACCCACTACAACGGCGTCATATTGGGGAACAGGACGATACCCACAACCTTTCATGTTAATCTCACCTTATCAGGAAAACCACCGGGCAGGTTCTCGAAAGAGTGTAATAATTTGCGCGTTATACCAAATGTTCGAAGCCCGATCCCATTGCATGGACCTGTCTAAGCGGCGACCATCATAGGTAATATTTGCGGGTGTTCCGAAATATGCCGCCAGTGAAGCCAGAACGTGTGTCCATATCCTGACCTGTATTCGAGAACCGGCTACCCGGAACGCAGCCTCAAATAAAGGATCGCCGGCGCGAGCCAGTCCATATATCTGAGCCACTGTTCGTCCATTTTCAGTGTAGGCGCTGAAACTAACCCATCCCGCTTCCGGATGCCCCTGAGGTGTTACAAACGTGAAAGACCCCTCATCAGCATACATCACCATCACCCCGGTTGAAACCGGCCCACCAGGCGTCATGGAGTCTATCAGAACAATTTCTCCCGGAGAAATACCTGACGGCGATGGATAAAATTTGTTGCATAACGGCTGAAACGAAGGAAAATTTTCCTTCATGGCCCTTACAACCAGATCCGGTGTAATTCCAGTGTCCTCAATGAAAAGCCTGTATGTTTTTTGCCACAAAGGACCAAATCCATTGACTGGCCCTACCGTCCGTCTGCCGATGACGTTAAGCTTGCGAGCCTCACCAGGGCTTATCCAGTTCATGTTAAGTTCATCTACGGGATTGGCCCATGCGCCACGGTTTTCAATCGCGCCTGTCGCATGTGAATAGGCGCCATGCTGATTGTCAATATTGTCTGAATCCGCATTAAAACGCGTCGCATCTGGACCCTGGCTCAGGTTATCAGGCTTTTGTGTGATCTGATTAAGCTCGGTTACCTTCAAGATGTCTCTCAAGTCAGAATTAACGTTCACTATCCTGACAGACCTGTTTGTTTTCCGAATATGTGTAAGCAGTTTTAGTAGCATGCATGCGCCTATACCATTGATTCGGGTAACTTCCGAAAAATCCAGTGTGACTCCCTGGTTAAAATTGAGGCGCGCCCTATCGAACAATGTGACGTAAGGGGTTTCGTCCTGATCCATAAGGTCTGAAGGCATTCGAATGACACATCCACCAGTAGCGTCAGTAACGGCCTGAAGGCTGATACTTATGGGTTTTTCCTGACCCGAATCCGTTATTATGCTTATTCTGGCGCTTGCTGATCCGAACCCTTGAGGTTCTGTTTCCGCCAGGCGCTCCCGTGTGGCGCCGAGCCTGTTACTAAATCCGGGAAGCGCCCAGAGGCCTAACCGAACAAACGGATTGGAGGACACTTTATCAAGGAAAGCCAGTTGACTCGCGCGTCCGACAAGCGCCTGAGCGTATGTCGGATAAGCGTGCGTGACGAATTGGCCCCAATGCAAGGGTTTTCTCATTGCCCGGAGCATCTGGGCCTCATGTATTACCTCACCCGCAGCCTCGCCAAGAATGTGGGCCCCGATTAGTCTCCCCCGATTATCACAAAGAAACTTGGCCATCCCGACATTCGTCCCATCTATCAGGGCGCGCCTCATATTCGAGTATTCAAATCGATAAACCTTGAGTTTATGCCCGTATTTCGCATGAGCCTGCTCTTCTGTCATCCCGAAAAAGGCCAAAGGCGGATCGGTGAAAATTATGTTGATGTTATTGTCATATCTGGCTCTTAGCTTGATTGGCGAAAACATGTTGGTCGCCGCTGTCATTCCCTGATACTCGGCCATCGAAGCCAGTTGATACGGGCCTGCAATGTCACCGCAGGCATAGATGTTGGATGAGGTCGTCCTGAGTCTGGAATCCGTTATGACACCCCTTTCATTGCAGGCCACCCCCGCCCTATCCGGTAACAGACCATCAAGGTCTGGTTTCCTGCCTATCGCCACCAGGACTCGCTCAGCTATAACGCTACCATGAACGCCATTCGTGAATGCGTGATCAAGAACCGTATGATCCCCCTCAATTTGCAGTCCGGTTGCCCTGGCGCCGGAAAGTATCCGTATCCCGTCACGAGCCAAAATACCCAGCAAATGGTTTACCAGTTCCCTATCCGCCATGGGTAACAGTCTGTCCGACATCTCAACAACCGTCACCTCAACCCCTATGCGTCCAAGAGCTGAGGCATATTCCAGACCATCCACCCCACCGCCCAGAATGATCAGCGAATCCGGTAAACGATCAAGCTCGTATAGATTTTCGTTGGTCAGGTAGTTAACATCGGAAAGGCCGGGTATGGGCGGTATGACAGGACGCGTTCCTGTAGCTATGATGAAATGGTCAGAAGATATCGTTCTCCCGTCAAGGCTGATGTGATGACTGTCAATAAAAGAGGCGCCTCCCATCAGAACCTTTATGCCTATGCTCTCGAATGTCTCCGGCAGATCCTTTTCATAGGCCTTCTGAACTATTGACCTGACATGATCCATTATGACCGTTTTGTCGAGCGATAAATCCTGCGCCTTCAAGAGGCCCGATTCACGCAAATGACAAATTTCACGGCTTAAATGGCCTAGACGAACCAGCGCCTTGCTTGGAACGCACGTCAGGTTCGTGCAGTTACCGCCTACCTTCCGTTTTTCTACAATAGCAACCCTCTTGCCTATCCCACTGGCTGTGACTGCTGACACAAAACCTGCTATGCCGGCGCCGATAACGACCAGATCATAATCATACATCCCTGACATATATTTTCACCACCTCAACGTATTATACTGATAACATACGGGAAAAACAGCGTCCTATCGAGAGCATGAGCCAGTTAATTGATGGTATTTTATCGTTATTATGATAATTTGTCCGATTATACTACAAAATGTATTAAATATAAAAGCATAATATATTGAATATAAATATAGTTTTGTCTAAAAAACTACCAGACGAAGGTTTCGATGTTCTCGCCCAATTACGAATACATTATTCAGGACATGATCTTCACAATAATAATCTGTGTACGGAAATATTTCCTGCAATCCGTGTCACGCATTAAAATGTTTCTTGGTTATTTTGTTTCAGTTTATGGGGAAGGCCTGTTTTAGGAGACTGCCATGAAGACTTTTCATTCGGCCCTGAGGTTGGTTTCCAAGGTTCAGGGGGGTTCCATGACGGTTCGTATCGGTTTAGGTAGGGACTCTTCGGAGGATCTTTCATGGCTCAATGTGATCTCCGCATTATCTCTACTCGATTGGTGGGTATTGGAACTGCGCTAGTAAAACCCCCTGATACGGATGCTTTCGGTCTCAAGAGAATTCTGGAGTTATCAACCGGCCGTAAAAGCGGTCTGAAAACAATTGAATCTACCGTCAGTCCTGTCAAAAAAAATGGACATAATCCGTGACCTCTATTAATTTAGCCTGAGCGTATTAACGAAAAAGTGATCGCCGGCCCAAACGTGAGGAAAACGATATGTCTGACTGCGTGTTCTGCAAGATCATTCAAGGCAGAATTCCTGCTGAAATTGTCTATCAGGATGATACTGTGGTGGCTTTTCATGACGCAAACCCCGCTTCTCCGATACATGTGCTGATAGTTCCCAGAAAACACATACCCACGTTAAATGACATACCAGAGGGAGACACGCTGCTGTGCCACATAGGAAAGGTTGCAAAGATAATCGCAACCGATTTTGGGGTGGCGGACTCCGGATACAGGTTTTTCATTAATGTTAACAAGGGTGGTGGACAGGTAATCTTTCATCTCCACGCCCATGTGGTGTCCGGCAAAGACCTTGGTTCCAGATTCATAAAGCTTGCCATAATTCTGGCCACAGCCTGGCGCAAACTTGTGCGAAAAATCGGCAAACCCAAATAGCGACATGCGGTTCCGTGGGGAAGGGCGGAATGTTATGATTGAAAAAGGGGTTCCAAAGTGATATGATGTTCCCATCTTTCGTTAAAAGTCATACCACTGGGACTATTTCATGAGACACCTGTTCAGGTTTTTGGGGCTTTTGTTTACGCTCGTGGCATTTTTTTCACTGAGTTGCTCTATTGGCTCAAAGTTGACCAAGACTGATAAAGCGCCTTCAGACACCAAGGCTGAAACGCAGAAAGAAGCTGGAGGGCAACAGTCAGCGCAAAAACCGGCAGGCGCATCGGACGAAGAACTCAGGAAACTCCTGGAGCCACCCCCAACTCCGCAGCAGCTTGGCGCCCAAACATCCAGGCAGGCAAAAACCGAAGTAGAGGCCGTCATTGATTTGAATGAGAAGGAAGAAGTGAACCGGCACGCTCTGGAATTCGCCCGGCAGATCCCGAATGTAAAACACGTAAAAACATGCTTTTCCAAGCTCTACGGCGGTTGGTACATGCTCCTTTATATCCAGAAAGGCAAGAAAGTGGCGCTTGACCAATACTCATGGAGTCGGGCGACCAGAGAATGGGAAATTGTTTACCGTTTAAAGGAAATCCCCGCCAAACAGCTCGAAGCCCACGTCAAGGTAGAAGTTGGCGACGAAAAATGTTTCGTCCTCAAGTAGGTTCTTCCTTCCGTTCTCCCACGACTATTCTCCAGGACCGTTTTAAATCTGACGACTAATTCTTTCTGCCGGGTTTGCAATATGTGCGATCCGGACCCGAATCATATTTCTCCATCAGCGGCGCAACTATCGGACAAGTAATAGGGCTTACCAGAGCAAGCGGAATATCCAGTAGGTATGCAATACCCGTCTCCAGTGTCTCAAGCGCGGATCTCTCACCGGGACACACCATTACGCAATTGTGGGTTTTGTTGTAAACGGTTTTCTTGGACTTCCGGGCCTGATCAGTCGTGGCGGAATAGGCGCCTGGACCAATTAGGGCCATACATATCGCTAGTAACAAAAACACCTTTAGTGTCTTCATGCCTAACCTCCCTCACAAATAATTCCAATTGGTTCCATGATAGCACAAAAATATGCTATATCAAGTCTGTGATCTATCCTGCCCGAGGCCACTCACTCGTCGGCAATGGAATCTACGGCATGGCGCCCCATCGATTGCCGGCGTTGTAAATGAGACGAAACACCTTCTTCCTATTGGAGCATTCCAGATCATGACGCCACCCATCTGATGCGTTTCCCCTCGCTGAATCCAGAGGCGGCGATTTGACTCAGGATGCGTTCCGAATCTAACGAAAGTTTGAAAGAGCGCCGGAGTAAATCATGGATACTTCAAGATCATTCAGCAGTCAGATTCCCCTGATGAAGCGCTATTTGGCTATGATGGTAATTTGCTGGACACTGGCGGTTTGCGCTTCTTTTGTCTGGAACTGGTATGAAGTTGACGCCAAGACTTTGGAGGCCGCGCGAATCCAGGCCCGGAGTTCATTCGAAAAGGATGTCATATACCGTAGATGGAATGCCGGGATGGGGGGAGTATATGTTCCTATCACCGAAAGAATTGTTCCTAATCCTCATCTGCAGATACCTCAACGGGACATCCTGACAACCATGGGAAGCAGTCTCACGCTGATTAACCCAGCCTTCATGACACGTCTTGTACACGAAATTCAGGAAGAACAATCCGGTACAAAAGGTCATATCACCAGCCTCAACCCAATTCGACCTCAGAACACGCCTGACCAATGGGAAACCGTCGCCCTGGCGGATTTTGAAAAAGGCACAGATGAGGTCAGTTCGGTAGAAGCTCTTCACGGAGCCTATTATATGCGACTGATGAGACCGCTTGTTACCGAGGAAGGTTGCCTGAAATGCCATGCTGCGCAAGGTTATAAAGTGGGTGATGTTCGTGGCGGGATTGCCGTGGCTGTTCCGATGGAGCCTCTTCGCAAGGCGGCTAGAGGAGAGTTTCTTGCGCTCTCAATAGGACATGGCGCGTTGTGGTCCATGGGTTTGGCAGGTTTGCTTTTCGGAGGTAAACGGCTCAGGAAAGGAATGGAGGGGCAGGAGAAAGCTGAAACCGCCTTGGTAAGAAGTCATGAAGACCTTAAGGATGCCAATACGGTTATTATGGAAAGCATTTATTACGCCAAGAACATACAGTCCGCCATATTGCCGTCCCAAGAAAAAGTTGCGAGCCTGCTTGATGATTATTTCATAATATGGCGCCCTCGTGATGTCATAGGCGGCGATCTTTACTGGTTGGATGGATCTTCTGATGAAGTCGCGCTCGCTGTTATGGATTGCACAGGGCATGGCGTTCCCGGGGCTGTAATGACCATGATAGCAGCCACATCATTAAACAGGGTAATCCATGAAATCGGTTATAAGGATCCGGGCGCTCTGCTGGAACAAATGAACATACTGGTACGCGCTACATTGACCAAACGTCAGGAAGGCGCTCTATATGACGATGGATTGGATATGGGAGTCTGTTTGATCAACATGAAGTCCCGGAAGGTAATTTTCGCCGGCGCCAGGATTTCATTATTTGTCTGTTCCGATTCAGAAGTGACAATAATCAAGGGCGACAGGGAGAGTCTCGGTTATCAGTCCTCCAACCCCAATCATCGCTTCATGAATCATTACATTGAACTGACAAACCCTACCGATCTCTATCTGACGACGGATGGGCTAATAGAACAAATTGGCGGAAAATACCGCCTGCCTTTTGGAAAGACCCGGTTAAACCGGTTTATACAAAAACATCGGAACCTGCCTATGCGCCAGCAGGGAAACATTCTGCTCGACACGTTTCTTAATTATAAGAGCGGTGAGGATCAGCGCGATGATATTACGGCAATTGGGGTAAGAGTCTAGCCAGAGAAGTACCCCAAAATGATCCCGTCAAGTCTCCGTCATTTTCATTTGAGTTCGTCCGTGACAAGACACTATGAGGGAAGCATTAGAAATGAATGAAAGAGACCTGTTTGAAAGAGAGCGAGATGTGCTCAACGCGGCCAATGAGATTCTGAAAGACGCGGAAGACACGAAAAGCTCGTGGTACGCTCATTATGAAAAGCTACTGGATGAATTCAACAGGGTGGTCAACCAGAGCAAGAGACTAATCCGACTTGGCGATATCATGCAGTCACGACTTAACAGGCTGAAGGAACAACTTCAGATCGAAGTTGAAAATCATAAGAAGACGCAGTTAGAGAAAGAAGACTTTCAGACGCAGCTCTTTCACGCTCAGAAGATGGAGGCGCTTGGCACGCTTGTCGGGGGAATAGCTCACGACTTTAACAATATGATCCAGGCTATCCTAGGATATTCGGAATTGCTCCTGATGGACAAAAAAAAGGGCGACCCTGGTCTTGAAGAACTTCAAAATATTATCCGCACTGGCAAAGGTGGGGCGGAACTGGTCAGAAAGTTGCTGGCGTTCGGGCAGCGAGGCCCAACGTTTCCGGTCTCATTCAACCTGAATCGGCGTCTCATCGAAATTACAAAACTCATATCTCGGACATTCCCCAGCAACGTCAGGATTACCCTGAATTTGGTTGATAGTCCGACGACGGTTCTTGCAGACCCCGTTCAGATCGATCAAGTGGTCATGAATGTTGCAATTAATGCCTCAGAGGCTATGCCCAACGGTGGGCGCCTATACATTTCAACAGATATTGTGCCAGCCAGGGCTGTCAATTTCCAATCGAATCCGGAGAGCAAACCCGAAAACTACGTCGCTCTATCAGTCCGAGACACGGGTATTGGTATGGAAAAGGAGGTCCTGAACAAGGTTTTTGATCCCTTCTTTTCCACAAAGGAAAGGGGCGCAGCCAGGGGAACTGGACTGGGGCTGTCAGTTGTACAGGGTATTGTCAACCAGCAAGGCGGCTACATGACCTGTGATAGCGCTCCAGGGCAGGGCACAGAATTCAGGGTTTTTTTTCCGGCTATCGGTGAGCCTCCCCAGACCGAAAGAGCTTTGGCCACGGGCGCCACGCCCGGAGAATCAAAACCAATCCTCCTGATAGAAGAAGACACAGCTGTCGCCCAGTTGCTGAGGGACACTCTTGAGAAAGAGGGGCATTCCGTGCTGGTTGCAGGTGATGGGCGCCAAGCTATCGATATCTATAACATAAAAAAAGACGAAATATCACTGGTCATCCTCGACCTGGCTTTACGTCAAATGTCACCCCACGACTGTTTAATGGAGATGCTCTACGCCAATCCTGCCATGAAGGCTCTAATCCTAAGCTTTTATGATCCTGAAGACCAGTCGCACAGAGAAATTAGCCCATTTGTAAAAGGCTTCATACGCAAACCATTTTCTGTCACCGAACTGATTGAGGCCACTACAGAAGTATTGGAAAGTCGTCGGAATGAATCTCAATGACCGAATAACCGAACATGGACGCGCGAAAGGGTAATCCCCGCTTGAACCACATGTGACCCTAAATCCGAAGAATCCTCTATCCTTAATGCTCATGGAGACCCTGGACAAAAAATTGGATCAGTTCATTAGTGTTGATTCAACCTGAATGCCTTGTCTCCAGTAACGCGCTACCAGCCATCAAAGAGGTTCGGCGCAAATTTTAATTATAATATTTTATTGACACTTTTGCCGTGTCGTCATATTATGACTGTTTTACAGATAGTTTTCTCGTCGCAGAGGAAATCGCTATGAGAGTAGGGCTTAAGATATTCTCTGGAAATTCGAACATTCCCCTGGCTGAGTCCATAACCAAATACATGGGGATTCCTTTGGGCATGGTTATGGTCGGTCAGTTTAGTGATGGGGAGATACAGGTTGAGTTCAAGGAGAATGTTCGGGGAATGGACGTTTTTGTAGTCCAGTCAACATGTTATCCTGTTAATGACAACATCATGGAGTTACTGGTGATGATAGACGCTCTGAAGCGTGCTTCCGCCAGTCGTGTCACAGCGGTGATGCCCTACTATGGTTATGCCCGTCAGGACCGGAAGGTTGCAAGCCGCGCCCCGATTACCGCCAAACTTATCGCCGATATTATTACGGCCGCTGGCGCTGACCGTGTGCTTACAATTGATCTTCACGCCGGTCAGATTCAGGGTTTTTTTGATATTCCGGTCGATCATCTTTATGCGGGCCCGATAATGGCGGAATCCATCAGGTCTGAGAATGCGGGGAATGACTGTGTTGTGGTGTCGCCGGACGCCGGTGGTGTGGAGAGGGCTCGAGCCTTTGCCAAGAGGGTTGGCGCAAACCTTGCCATTATTGACAAACGGCGCTCTAAACCGAACGAATCTGAAGTAATGAACGTGATTGGTGACGTTTCGGGCAAGAACGCGGTATTACTGGATGACATGGTAGACACCGCAGGCACCCTCGTGAAGGCCGCTATAGCGCTCGAACATGCCGGCGCCAGAGAAATTTGCGCCTGTTGTACGCATCCTGTGCTATCGGGTGAAGCGGTTAACCGCATCAATGATTCCCCAATTCAGAAGATTTATATTACTGACACCATACCTACACTTGAAAAAGCGGCCATTTGTCCAAAGTTACAAGTGGAATCGGTGGCGCCGCTACTCGGTGAGGCGATTAGCAGAATTCACAGAGAAGTTTCAGTCTCTGAATTATTTGTATAACGAACAGTTGGGGCCGCGCTCGATAGACCTAGAGTTCGTAGTCCCGAAAGTATGGAGGCGTAGTGAACAAGATTACATTGAACGTCGAGCAAAGATATGAAACTGGCAAAGGCCCTGCCAGGCGACTACGGGCGCAGGCAAAGGCGCCGGCCATTTTTTACGGGAAAAAGGTCGAACCTATTAACCTGGCCATTGATACCCATGACTTTGTCGTAAAGATGGAAAAGGCAGGACATAACCCGCTTTTTGATCTCAGGATAGCGACAGAGGGCGGTGAAATCGCCAAAACAGCTCTCCTCAAGGCAAGGCAGACAAGGGCTGTTGACGGGAAACTCCTTCACCTCGATTTTATTCAGGTGTTTATGGATGAGATGATCGAAGTTGTAACCCCGGTAGAGTTCGTTGGCAAGCCGATCGGCGTTGAGAAGGGCGGAATGTTTCAGCCCGCAGCTCGCGAGATCAGGGTTTCCTGCCTCCCAGACAACATCCCTGATGTAATAGTTGTAGATGTTTCCAAGATAGACATGGGACATTCTATCCATGTGGGTGAAATATCATTGCCGGAAGGCGTAAAAGCGGCCACGGACGCATCGGTTGCCCTAGCCAGCGTGCTTGCCCCGAAAAAGGATGAATCAGGCGCCCAGGCCGAGGAACCTGCCGAAAAGAGCAAGTAATCAATCTTGCCATTCGGCTTTTTTTGAAGCGTTTAATAGACCCTTTCTTATAAATAAAGGCGGTTTGTCCCGCCTTTATTTGTCTCACTATGTCCTCTTGCTATCCCTGGCGTTTCCCGGAACTGCGCATGGCAGCCTTTGACGTGGAACTAATTGCTATCCTTGTTAAATTGAAACAACCTTGCCTGGACACGGTTGAGCATCCACTAAACTGTTCAAATCTTCCAACAGGAAAATGTTTTCAGAAGAAATCGGAAATGATACCATAGTTGCCCTTTCTAGCCCAGTTGGGCGATCGGGAGTCGGTCTGATCCGTATGAGCGGGCCTCAGGCTACCGACATTATCCAGACAGTTTTCAAAGCCGGTAATATGGCCAGTATACGGTTTATCGACCGTCACGCCAATTACGGTTTTTTCATCAACCCTGTAACCCGAACCGTTATAGATGACGGAATCGCTTTGGTCATGAAAGCTCCATCTTCCTATACAGGTGAGGATACGGTTGAAATATCCCTTCACGGCAGTCCTGTAATTCTCCAGGAGGCTATAAGGATCATACTGTCTTGCGGCGCGCGTATTGCCCGGAGAGGAGAATTCACGCGAAGGGCTTTTCTTTCCGGTCGCATGGATCTCGTACAGGCGGAAGCTGTCATAGACCTGATTGATTCCGAATCCTTGGGTCAGGCTGGAGACGCCCGCTCACGAATTGACCGTGGTCTGTCAGAAGAAATTTGTTCAATATCCTCGGAACTAAAGGATATTGGAGCCGAACTGGAAGCCTTCATGGATTTTGATGACGATGAGGAAGGTCAGGCCCCTCAGCCGGTCGAATCTCTCCAGAAGGTGTCTGACAGAATGTCGCTTCTACTTAAGTCTTCCCGCTCAGGACGTTTTCGTAACCGCGGATTGACGGCAATCATTACCGGGAAGCCAAATGTGGGAAAATCAACGCTGTTTAATGCGCTGCTTGGCGAAGATCGCATGATCATCTCGCCAATTCCAGGCACCACGCGTGATCCGGTTTCAGAGAAGGCCTACATAAAGGGTGTAGCCGTAACTCTTGGAGATACCGCTGGAATCAGGGGGCTTCCAGATCCTGTCGAAAAGGACGGTATCCGGAAAACCCTGGAATGGCTTGATAGCGGTGATATTGCGATAGTGGTGATTGACTCGTCGCAACCTCTAGACAGTGATGACATGATGGTTTTGCAATCGGTTGAGGCCAAACCCAAACTGGTGGTATACAACAAGATCGACAGGAAACCGTTTAGAGCCGAAACAGACCCTGATTATGTGAAAGCGGATCGTGTTGCAAGGACAAGCGCAAAGACGGGGGAAGGCATTGAGTCGCTGATCTCAATGATTGGAGGCATGGCGGAATCCATTCTTGGATCTGTGGAGTTTTGCGAAAAGGGCAGCCTGAATGACAGGGCTGTCCTGCTCATGGAAACAGCTTATGAAAATGTCACCAATGCTCTGGAACTACTAAATAAAGGGTATGTTCCCGAACTTGTTTCCCTTGAGATCAAGTCAGCCTGTGACTTGATAGATGAAATTACGGGTCAGAAATTCACTGACGATGTTCTGGACAGGATTTTCGAAAGGTTCTGTGTAGGAAAATAGACAGAGGAGTATTCTAGGGATTTGTCATCACTTTTCGAAACAATAAAGACATTTCGAGAGATGAAGCTGGCGCCGAAGAAGTGGATGGGCCAAAACCTTCTTGTGAGCGAGCATTATCTGGGGAGGATTGTTTCCGAAGCAAGGGTTGTTGAAGGCGAATATATCGTAGAGATAGGAGCTGGACTAGGGGCCTTGACTCAAGCTCTGGCAAACTCTGGCGCAAAAGTTATTGCCATCGAAATTGATTCCGGTTTTTTCAGGGAGCTTCAAAAGAAGTTTCAGTCTGTTGAGTCAGTGGAGTTGATTCACGCCGACGCCCTGAAATTCAATTTCAGGGAACTTTCAAGCAGGATAGGGCGGCTTCGTGTAGTGGCCAACCTGCCATACAATGTTTCCAGCCGGCTCGTATTCATGTTTCAGGATAACAGCGACATATTCGGCTCATTAACCATTATGCTTCAGAAAGAGGTTGCGGAACGTTTCATGGCCTCGCCAGGCGGAAAGGAATATGGCGCCCTTAGCGTTCTCTTGGGAATCAGGGCGAATGTTGAAACTCTGTTTGATATACCCGGTGAAGCTTTCTACCCACCACCCGCCA
>CAITZA010000132.1 GCA_903896745.1 uncultured Desulfomonile sp.
ATCGCCTGAGGGCGTCAACAGCAGCGCTTCGGATCCTGTCATCATCATCAGAGAGCATAAGAACCAGGTTTCTTACTGCCCTGAAGTCATGATGTCTGGTAAAATAGGAAGCCGCCTCGATACGAACCAAAGCGGATTGATCTGTCATTCGTTCGAGAGCTTCATCCGTATTCTGTATTGAAATCGTCTGGTCAACACCAGCTTCCGATCTTATTTCCCGGTCAGCATGATTGAGTCCATCTTTACTTGAAAACAGCCCAAAATTAATGGCGCCTTCAGTTCCCAAAGCTCCGAGATAAAATCCCTGATAGGTCAAAACCTGCTTGAGCACATCCTTATAGACCGATCTGAACTGAAAGGTCTCAATCAACAAAATGAGGGAAAGAAGGAGGCCAAAATAGGACATATCCCGGGCGTCGAAATAAGGTTTGGAAACAAGCATGAAAATCGCGCCGGTAAACATACCTATCTTTAGAACACTTCCCCGAATAAATGTTCTGCTCCATGTTTGAAGGTCGCTCGGAATTATGCTGTAAAGTATCTTGTTAACTGGTCCAGCTACGGCCCTTTGAATAAGAATTGATGAAAATTGCCCGTAGCCCGCTACAAAAATGTTGAAAAAATGCGGCAAGATCCCAAATAAGACCGCAAAATTGATCGGGAAAAAAAGAGATGCGTTAGGAAGACCAAACCATGAAAGGAATCTTGATGAAAACAACAGGGTAAAAAAAGATGTGATTGTTGTGAATCCTCTGAATATACTGAAAAAGTCTATCAATGACTGTTCATCCGGAAAGGAATTGTTGGCGATCGTGTTGAACTGGTAGAAAAATATCGGGAGCACAATATTGGGTATCAATCCCGTCACTATGAGGAATCTAATGACAGGAAATTTTTTTACCAATGCACGGGTTTCATGTAAACGGATAGTGGACTGATTCAAATGGGCCTTTCTCAAAAGGCTCTCTGTTTGACCCAAAACTTTTTCGCCCGTACCCAGCATGTAAACGCCTACACCCAGGTATACAGCGCCAAAAATCAAAAGAATGTGGGACTCTCCTGTTGCCGCAACCAGGAAACCGGTGGAGAAGCTTCCAGCTATTGTCCCTGATAGTTGGCTCGCTGTAACAAGCGGGAATATCCGCTTGCCCTGTCGGGCGTCGAACATGTCTCCCGCCATGTTCCAGAGATGCACAAAGAGTACGGAATCAATCAGCAGCATGAGTTGATAAATTACGGGATAGACTAGCTTGGACCCCGAAGAGATTGCGTATATGAATATTGGAGACAATGCGGCGCTTGCGATTAAGAAAAGCGACAGGACTATTCGATCAGAATACGATTTCAGAAGACGGTCAGTAAACGCAAAAAACAATACGGTTAACGTGGCGTTGATGACGAGCATCATCGGTATGGCGTCAGGCCCGTAACGCTTGAGAAAGGTGGTGTCAACAAAATTTCTGAAAAGAGCAGTTACAAAAAAAAGACAAAACGAAACAAAAGCAATCCAAACGAGTTTTTGATACTCGTGTTCAAATACATCAAGCCGATTTCTTAGAAAAGATCGCATTTATTATGTGGCAAAAAAAATTTTCAACAATTGACTCAACCAGCTAGTATTTTTTTTCGATCACGTCTGAATTAAAAATGATTTTGGCAAATCGGTTTCCAAACTCTTACTACTTGTTTGCGCGTGTTTAGAAGAATAGCCAGTATCCGTTGGCCAAATATATAAACCCCCCAACACCCAGAAAAATTCCCAGAGCCCAAACCGGCTTCTTTTTCATTACACTTGCTATCGAAGAAAGCAAAATTGCCAACTGCAAAAGTATTACGGCTATACCAAATTGTTGGGAATGGACAGCGGCCTCATCCCGTTCTTTTTCCAAACCGAGAGCCTGCTTTTGGATGTCACCCTTTTCTGTTTCATACCTCTTGATGCTTGAGTCGTATGAATCTATTCTTTTCTGAAAGTCCTGAATGACATCCTGAGGAGTAGAAACAGGTAACACCTTCAGGTCCGTTTCAAGTTTTTCCTTTTGAAGCTCGTACAAATAACCTTTAATGCTCTTGGCCTGATAATAGGCCCACTGGTTTGAGGCCTGAGTCTGTTTCAATATGCTTCGATTGGAATATTTACCAACACTTAGTGTGGAAATCGTCGCTCCGAGAGCCAGGATTACTGTTGTTAAAGCCAGGAAATTAAGCCACTTATCCTTATTTTCACTCATCTGACACCCCTATGTTTATGTCATCCAATTATCACAGTTTTCTAGGCAAAGCCGGCATTATAGTCAAGGCGATTCTGCGCCGGAACTCAAATTTCAGACAGAATGTAAGTTTTTTCAAACAAAAAGCTTTTAAATCAGATTGTTGGAGAGTAAAATAAAAATGGCATAACTTACTAGCGGCCAAAACAGGATTTTGGGAATGCTTTCAACAACTTCATTAATGAATACGATCAGCGCTCCTTCGGCGTTAGCTATGATCGAAGACGCTGGAACTCTTGAGGGATGTTGAATGTCGTCAGTGTCATCGATTCTCACAGCAGCTCTGTTTGGTCTGGTAGTTACCTATTTACTCATACCGATAGTAAAAAAAGTAGCAATTAATAACGATATAATAGCATATCCAGGCGGCCGCAGAAATCATCAGGAGCCCATTCCCCTTCTTGGCGGACTGGCCATTTTCTGTCCTCTCATCATCGTATTTCTATGTCTGTTTGTTTTGGATGTTTTTGGGCAAACAACTTACAGCAACGAACTCCATTTCAAACTGGTTTCATTGTTTTTGGGTTCAAGCTGGATTCTCATGCTTGGGACAATTGACGACAAGATGAAGCTGAGCTGGAAGAAAAAGCTAGGTGGAGAGATTTTTGGGATTCTGATTCTTTTGTGGGGAGGCCACACCGTTGGGAGCACCACAATACCTTTTTGGGGGCCGGTGGATTTTGGTTTTTTCGGATACCTGATTTTGGGGGTATCGGTTCTTATAGTTACCAATGCTATCAATCTGATAGATGGTATTGATGGTCTGGCTGGGGGCGTTTGCCTTTTTGCCGCCATAACGAGCGGAATAGTCGCCTTTTTCAAGAACGATCTGGTTACCTCGGTTTTGGTGTTCACATTGGCTGGGAGTCTCGCGGCATACCTGAAATTCAACTTTCATCCTGCATCCATTTATATGGGTGATGGTGGTAGCCTGACGCTCGGGTTTTTTTTGAGCGTCCTTGCTACCAGTAATATGGCCATGTTCCAGGGACAAAGATCTGGAACGATGAGCATGATTATTGCCCCAATGCTGCCATTTGGAGTCGCCCTCATCGATGTGGCGCTGGCGGTTTTTCGGAGGTGGATTAGCGGACGAAAAATATTTCTGCCGGACGCCGATCATCTCCATCACAGATTTATGGAGGTCTTCGGCAGGCCACGTCTAGTCGTGGGCATATTCTACATATTCAGCGCGATTTTTTGTGTCATTACCATAAGCATGGTTCTGGTTCCTGATTCGAACTATTTGTATGAGGCCATTTGTTTTAGCTGCTTCGTGTTAATAGTCTCCATGACATTCGTGTTGCGGCTGTATCGGATAGACATGCTTCCATCCATAATCAAGAACCGCCCTGATTTTAAATTTCTGTCATCATTTCATACTTTTATGACCATGAGGGTTAGAAAGGCCAGATCGCTTGAGGAACTCTTGGGCCTTATGGAGGCGGGGGTAAGAGACCTGGATTTCGATTCGGTAGAGGTAAGCGTGCCGGGCAAGTGGAGCATGACCTGGATAAATCCAACGTGCAAGCACCCGGATTCATGCAGAAACCATAGCAATCGAGTTTTCAGGGGATCAACGATAACCGTGAGCTGGGTAATTCCCAGTCATGATAGCGCCAATTATCAAAGATACCTCGAACTAGTTTGGCATTGGTTCTTGAATCAGTCAGAAAACAAGGCCAGGCAGCTTGTCAAAAAACAACAGACTTTCAAATCCCCGGATGTTAGTGACAACAATGTTTCACGCAACGGCAAGAAACTTTCGGCCTAGAACCGCCAGCCAGATTCCCGATAGCCCTATGGAAATTCTTCATGCAGAATGTTAAACACCTGAACGATTGCAGACCGCATGCGCCGCATTTTGACCCAAGTAGATAAAGGCCAGGGTTTTTCAATAGAAAAATAAATGTATTGCTTTGGCAAGACCTATGGCGAACAAAATTGC
>CAITZA010000133.1 GCA_903896745.1 uncultured Desulfomonile sp.
AGGCTTAGAGATGTGGCGCGAGTGGAATTAGGAGGTCAACAATATGACAATTTCTCATTCCTTAATGGCTCCCCTGCAACCACGCTCGTAGTTTTTCAATCTCCCGGATCTAATGCGTTACAGGTAGCAGACTCGATCAAAGCTACCATGGAAGAAGCAAAAAAGGACTTTCCGGGAGGACTTGACTACAGGATCGTCTGGGACCTATCGGATTTTGTGAGGGCATCAATCTTCGAGGTAATCAAAACCTTACTGGAAGCTTTCGTGCTTGTGTTCATAGTGGTTTTCATATTCTTGCAGAACTGGCGGACTACCCTGATTCCCGCCATAACTATTCCGGTTTCCTTGATAGGAACCTTTGCAGTGATGTCATTGATGGGATTTTCCATTAATATGGTAACTCTTTTTGGGATGGTGCTAGCAATTGGGATCGTAGTCGATGACGCAATTGTTGTTGTGGAGAATATTGAACGGAATATGCATGAACACAACCTGCCCCCCAAAGAAGCCGCAATCCGGGCGATGAATGAAATTACAGGCGCAATTGTCGGAATTACGCTGGTATTGATGGCAGTGTTTCTTCCAGCGGCATTCCTCGGAGGAATCACTGGTCAGCTCTATAGACAGTTCTCGGTCACAATTGCTGTCACGACACTTTTCAGCGCCTTAAATGCCCTTACATTGAGTCCGGCTTTGTGCGCCATTCTGCTCCAACCGAGAGCACGCTCTACTAACAGGTTTTTTGTGGCTTTCAATTCTTTTTTTGACAAATTGACGAATTCATATACATCGATAACCATGATTCTCGCCCGCAGAGCCATTGTAATGTTTTTCATTCTGGTGGGTTTGGTGGGTTTGGCGCTGTTTGGTTTCGCAAGAATTCCAACAGGTTTTCTGCCGGAGGAAGATGACGGGTTGGTACTGATACAGGCGCAATTGCCCGATGGCGCTTCATTACAGCGAAACAGGGCAGTGATGGATCAGGTTGGAAGCATATTGAAAACGACGAAGGGTGTTTCAAATTATGCCGTTTGTCCGGGTTGGTCGATAATTGATGGAAATTCGCCAATTCTTGGGGGCGGCTTTGCCGCATTAAGCTCATGGGATGAAAGGGTTCGGGAAAATAGAAGTAAGGCGGTCATAATGGCCGAACTCTATCAAAAATTTTCCACCATCCAGGAAGCAATTGTAGTTCCATTCTCTCTACCACCAATTATGGGGGTTGGTCAAAGCGCCGGTTTCGAGATGTTTGTCCAGGACAGACGTAATGCGGGAATTTCGACTCTGGCTGGGGCTACCCAGGATCTGGTTCGAGAGGCAAACACAGAAAAGGACCTTCATGCTGTAAACACGTCTTTCAGAGCCAGTTCTCCAATGATTTACGCAGAGGTGGACAGGGTGAAGGCATATAATCTAAGAGTCCCGCTAACAACCGTTTTCAATACCCTACAGACTTTTTTGGGATCTACTTTTGTTAACCAGTTCAACGACTTTGGACGCGTTTGGCAGGTCCGGGTCCAAGGAGACAACAAATTTAGAACCAATATCGAGGATATATACAGATTACAAGTCAAGAGCCTCGACGGGAGCATGGTTCCTTTAGGAACACTAGTGAAAGCCGAACGCATAGTGGGCGCTCAAAAGATTGACAGATACAACATGTTTCCCTCTGCGAGGGTTGCGGGAGAGTCCGCTCCAGGTTTCAGCACAGGCCAGGCTTTGGCTACCATGGAACAACTTTCACATACCGTGCTACCTAAAGGAATGGGCTTTGAATGGACTGGAATGGCGTACCAGCAGAAAAACGCGTCGGGTCAGGTAGTCGTGGTTTTCGGACTGGCGGTTCTGGTGGTGTTGCTCATACTGGCTGCTCAGTATGAGAGTTGGGCGGATCCGATTTCTGTCGTCCTGATTGCTCCACTGGCTATCCTTGGCGCAGCAGCAGGCTTACTGATACGGGAAATGGACAACAACCTTTACACTCAGGTTGGCCTGATCCTTCTGGTAGGCTTGGCCTCTAAAAATGCAATTCTGATCGTAGAATTCGCCAGAGACAGCAGGTCAGCTGGAAAAACTGCTTTGGAGGCCGCAGTTGAAGGGGCAAGACTAAGATTGCGACCTATTCTTATGACATCTTTTGCGTTTATCGCTGGTGTGTTTCCTTTGGTAATAGCTGTCGGAGCAGGCGCTGCCAGTAGACAGGCCCTTGGGACAGCTGTTTTTTGCGGAATGATTGGCGTCACAATTCTAGCGCTTTTCCTGACACCATCCATGTATGTGTTGATGCAGAACACGAAGAGAAAACAGAGTTAATAGCGATGTCGTTGACGGAATATCGGGAAATCTGAATCCAAACCTGATCATAAAGCAGGTGGGTAAAGTTATAGGGGCAAGGTTGCAACATGAAACATATTTCAAGGTACCTTATAATTCTGTGCGTATTGTTGGTGGCGACTCATAATGTCTGCTCCGAAGGCTCGGAGTTGTACTCCAGCCAACCAATAGACCCTATCCCGGATGATTTCTGCGGAGCTATCGTTACATATCTTTCCGAAATTGATGCAGTTAAAGGAACAGACTCAAAATCCCAACGGCTTGAGGGATATGCTCAAGCCAGAGCCAAACTAGAGCCCTGGCTTAAGAAATATGAACGATTATCCGTTTCAAAGGAGATTCTGGACTACGCAACATATTCCGAAATGATCAATAACGGAGACGCTACAGACCCCAAGTTCATCGGATATGTGGATAAAACCCTAAAAATAAGGGCATCAATTATAGATCGATGCAATTCGTTCATCGTTAACAGATGACTCGCCCATCATGGGCTACACTGAATGTTTCCTAGTCGTCATATTTCACTGCATACTCAGCATCATTATACAGACCAGCGCCATGTATATCTTTACCGTAATCCCTCATAATAGCCTGCCCTTGGGGTGACGCGACAAAATCGATGAAGGCCGCGGCTGATTTTGCTCCGGAGGTCGCCCCAATCGGCTGACATAGGGCATGGTATGTGTTGATGAGGAATTTGTCACCTCTGTAAATGACTTTCAGGTTGGGAAGATTCTTATTTTCAGCTACCCATGTCGAACTGTCAGTCATGAAATAGCCCTTCTCATCATTTGCTTTTTTAAGGGTTGCTTTCATAAAATCTTTTGTAATTTTGTACCAATCACCTTC
>CAITZA010000134.1 GCA_903896745.1 uncultured Desulfomonile sp.
CTGGATTCCAAGGTTCATTTTTCCTTTGTGAATCCGCAGATAGAGAAATTTCTGGGTTTTCCGGTGTTACAGGTGCTGGAGACTTCTTTGAGGGATTATATTGCCCCTGAAGACAGATCAAGGCTTGATGCTTTGTCTTTATTGGAGCCTGAGGTGATCTGGGATGAGGAAGTCGCTGTTCTTGACCATGACGGAGGCCGCAAGATAGCCAGAATCAGGATGAAAAGGTCTATCAACGAATCTGATCAGAGTATTACCTATGAAGGCGTAATGCGTGACCGGACGGTTCGTAGAAAGCTGGAGGAGGAACTGAAGGCTTCAAAAGCCGCTCTGGTAGAGAAAATCAAGATTATTGACGAGTTGTATGAGCATATAGTTGAGTCTGGTAAATGCAAGGCGATTGAAGACCATACAGCAGAGGTGGCGCATGAGTTACGTCAGCCACTGGCGATCATAGGCGGTTTTGCAAGAAGGCTCAGTCGCGCCCTGAATTCCGAAGACAATTTGGACGTAGAGAAGAACAGGCAATATGTGTCTATAATCGTTACAGAGATACAAAGACTGGAAAAGATACTTGACAGGCTTATAGAATTCACCAGACGCAGCAACGTCAGATTGCAGCGTTTGAATCCGAATGATCTGATAAAATATATCATAGAGATTACCCATGCTCGAGTAATCGATAAGGGGCTGACTGTAGACGCCAATCTGGGATCAGAGATAGGAGACATACCTGTGGATCCCGGGCGTTTCCAGCAACTTGTCTTGAACCTGCTGTCCAACGCCATAGAAGCCAGTCCGAGCGGTGGGGTGATAAAGATAGAAACTGGTGTGTCGATACCGAGTGACAAGGCCCTCAAGGTAGGGGAACTGGGCTCGGAAGTTTATTTTGAGATGAAGATGAGTAACTCCGGACCAGTCATTCCACCGGAAGCTCTACAGAATGTTTTCAACCCGTTCTTTACCACAAAGGAGCACGGCACCGGGTTGGGGCTAACTGTCACCAAAAAGATCGTGGAAGACCACGCCGGGTCAATATCGCTCAGGTCGGACGAAAACGGAACCGTATTCAGGGTGTGGCTACCGCTTAACGAAGCCGATGAGCTCAAAGGGATATGCTATTATATGCCGTCGTCAGGCAGGCAGAAATGACAAGCCCTAAAGATTAAAGAACCATACGGGAAAAGTGACGGGGTAGCGGCCAAGAGGGATGAGGCTTGATGTCGCCGGGCCTTGTTTTATAATCCCCGGCCTTTTTTCTCGTCTAGGACAATTATTGTGATCCCGGAAGATTATAGTCATCCCGGACAATTGTTGTGATTCCGGACGATTGTTGTGATCCCGGACAATTATTGTCATCCCCGACTTGATCGGGGATCCATTCTTACTGGTTTCCCTTTTTCGCAGGACTGACATATAGGCTCTGCATTCAATTCCCGCTAATTTTCAGGAACGGGTATAAACGTTATCCGGATTTTCCGCCCTTTGTGTCCATGACTTTTCGAATCGCCAGGGCTATTTGATCTTTCATGGCAGGTTTGGACAAGACTTCCTGAATTCCAACCCTTCTGATTTCTGATTCGGATACGGTGTGATTCCATCCGGAACATAGTATGATGGGCAAATCAGGCCATCCAACATGTATTTTCTCCGCCAGTTCTACTCCGGTCATGTTGGGCATTATCAGGTCAACAATGACTATATCAAACCTGTGAGGATGTTGTAGGAGGATTTTCAGAGCCTCCCGGGGGTTATCGGTTGATGTGACGCTGTATCCCAATCGTTTCAGTTGCCTCTCATACATTTCCAGCAAAATGGTTTCATCATCCACAAAGAGAATCTTCTCCGATCCGTTAGGTGTAGCATTCGGTGTTGAAACCTGTATTGCGGATTTTTCCCGGTCTTGTGATACGGGGAAAAAGACCTCGAATGTTGAACCCTTTCCCTGTTGCGAATAAACCTTGATAAAACCTTTAAAGGTTTTCACAATTCCGTGAACAACTGAAAGACCAAGTCCTGTTCCTTCTCCGGAACCTTTTGTAGTAAAATAGGGATCGAATATCTTCTCCAGGATCTCTGGCGAAATCCCCTCTCCGGTATCCCTCACCTCAAGTCTTAGATATTCTCCAGGGGGAACTTCAGCGTATTGCGGTATTAGGTTTTCTGTGAGATTGAATTCCGACAGGTCTATGAAAATGGTTCCCTTGCCGTCTTTCATTGATTGGGAGGCGTTCACGCACAGGTTCATCAACACCTGATGGATCTGTGTCGGATCGGCGATGATTTTTCCGGGGTTGGGCACTATGTTTGACTCGATGTCAATGGTTGATGGTATGGCGGCTCGCAGGAATTTTGTTCCTTCCTTGACCAGGGGGCCAATGTCAAGGAGTTTCACTTCACTGGTTGATCGTCGGCTGAAGGCAAGTATTTGCTTGACCATTTCACCGGAACGCTGAGCCGCCGCGAGAACCTTCTCCAGATTGGCATGAGCGCGACTTTCCAGGGGTAGATCGTCCAGCACGAGCTGAGTATAGCCTGTGATAGCATGAATGATGTTGTTGAAGTCGTGAGCGATGCCACCGGCCAGGGTTCCTATGGCCTCCATTTTCTGTGACTGGCTGAGTTGCTGCCTCAGATTTTCTTCTGTACTAATATCGCTTGCCATCTGGACATAATTTACAATCGCTCCGGAGGAGTCTCTGATCGGAGTAATTGTTGAGCGCTCATGTAAAAGGGTCCCGTCTTTCCTTCTGTTTATGATATGGCCTCTCCAGACATTTCCGCCTGAAATCACTTTCCACATTTCCTCATAGAATGATTGAGTCTGTTTGCTACTATTTAGAATTGCGGGAGTTTCCCCTATGGCCTCTTCTTGGGAAAAGCCTGTGGAAAGCTCAAAGGCCGGGTTGACATAAACTATTGTTCCGTTCGCGTCTGTAATGACGACCCGTTCGGCGGCCTGATTGACTGCAGCCGCAAGACGGGTGTTCTCAGTCTGGGTTTTTTTCAGTTCATCAATGTCTCGAACAACCGACATGATGTGCGGAATCCGGCTGATCTGAATCTTTCTCATTGACACAAGGCCGGTCCTGACGCTGCCGTCCTTCACACGGAACAGGGCCTC
>CAITZA010000135.1 GCA_903896745.1 uncultured Desulfomonile sp.
ATCACCTTCTGCATTGAAGAAGAATCTTCCGTTATTGTATTTGAGGTAAATCCATCCTTCAGAGCCTGTAACGTCTAAAGGAGCCACATCAAGGCGACTGTTTCCCCTAAATCCTTCTGGCCCTTGATGATAGGCGTAATATGTTCCGCCGACACCGAGTTCAATAGGACCTTGATCATAATGAACAAATCCCATTAGATCTTGCATGGGTGCTTGATTTTTATCCGAAGTGTTTCTATAGAATCTCTCCCCAAGCTCATCCAATCTCGGGGCCAGCCTGTAAGGATAAAAACCCAAGCCAATCGAGAAAGGCCCACCGTATGCTACAGCGGCCAGGTGTTCCTGGGTTCGGTTGCCCTGATCAAACTGTAAACCGTTTCCAAAGGAAAACGGCCGCTTGCCGTAGGCCACTCTCCCCCATGGAGCGTCAAGCCCTATCCACCACTGTGTCCATTCCCCGGTAGTGAACGCCCGCCCCACGCCCGGATACTGATCCACAAGCCCGTTGCCAATCCTGTAAACTCCGCCAAGGCTTATGGCCTGGTTGACATTTAGGCTGGGGTAAAAGGATGTGCTAACAGAGTTAATAGCTCCATCGCTGCCAGAAACTATATTGCCCGCCTGCGGTCCAAGCCAGGCGTTTGCTCCACCGTAAAAAGTGTTGGTTGCATCCGAATTGTTTGGACCAAACAGCCCGTTCGAACCCATCTGGGAGACATAGACATAAGAATTGGTTGTGCTTCCCTGCATGTTGAATTCCCATGCGTACCCGGGAGCGGCGAGATACAATGCCAGAAAGGCAATGACCAGATAAAATGAAGCTGTCCTGTTTCTAAACATTTAAATGTTCCTCCAATTCCAAACAAAATAGAAACAAATAATGTCAGCATTCCTAAATCGAAATGCCTAAACAAGAAATTGAAAAGGGGCTTACGCCCCCACATTGGTTTGTTACTAACAATTTTTTAATATTTTTGATCCTGAGGAGCATTTTTGTCAACAATTTTTTGCTGAAATATTTATGCCACAGTGATAAATATCAATCGAAAAACTTGTATCAGTTCAATGCAATGTCAGGCTTGTCTTACTTGGCAGACTTAATTTAAGCTTTTTGAATCGGGCTGAATAGATAAATTACAGATCAGGTTCGTGTCAGAATAAATTTTCCTGCAAACAGGATGGCGGGCCTAAAGAGCGCGCTGTCACGGAAGTTTTGAAAAATAGATGAAACAGTTGGAGTTGAGATTGCAGATAATTAGGATCATTGTGAAACCAATGATCCGGTATAAATGTCGGACACAAATAGCAGGCTCCTCTTTAAGGTTTTCTCAGGAGTTTGACGCACATAACTGCATACTAACAATAGCAAAATTTTTTTAGTCACGTTCAACAAGTGTTCTTTGTGGGTAGGTCACGGATAAACACGGAATTTGGTAGTGAGTAACATTCCAGAACTCAATTTGGAGGGGAGAATGATCACCAAAGGCGTTGTCATATTTTTAGTGGCATTAATGATGGCATTCGTGTGTCCTGCGAATATTATGGCTGATGAACCCGGAGATCAACTCATAATTGCGGCAGACTCGGGCGCTGTAAAGACGGTCAGGGATCTTCTGGAACAAGGCGTTGATGTCAACTCCTCCACAGAGAATGGCATAACGGCTTTGATTGCCGCTGCTTCAAAAGGACATCTGGAGGTGGTGAAGCAACTCCTGGACGCGCATGCTGATGTTGAAGCGGTTGATGAAGACAAGGGTTTCACCGCATTGATGTTTGCAGCCGTGGGAGGCTACAACAAAGTCATAAGCGCCCTACTGGAGGGTGGGGCGTATATAGACGACATGGGTGAGGATGGCTCTACCGCCCTGATGCTCGCCGCAGCGAACGGACATCTTGATACAGTAAAGGCGCTCATGGACGCGGGCGCTGATCCAAATTCCTCTAAAATCACTGATGAGACCGCATTGCATCTTGCGTCCGCAGGTGGTTTTCAGAACATAGTAAAATTGCTTCTGGACAAGGGCTCGGATCCCAACCACAAGAACATCAATGTCGAAACGCCTTTGACACTAGCCTCAGCCGGTGGCCACAGTGGAGTGGCCAAATTATTGCTGGAAAAAGGGGCCGACATTGAAGCTCGCAACAAACAGGGGTACACTCCGCTGCTGCTAGCGGCGGCAGCCAATCATGCCGGGGTGGTCAAGCTTCTTTTGCAGAAGGACGCCAATGTTCAGGCCGCGTCTCGCGAGGGAATCACACCGCTAATGGCGGCCGCTGACTCTGGTCAGATCGACATTCTGAAACAGATGTTGGCCGCAGGCGCCGATGTCCAGGCTCTGACCGCCA
>CAITZA010000136.1 GCA_903896745.1 uncultured Desulfomonile sp.
GCGTTGGAAGATATGGTGATTTTGCAATTTATCATGGTTTCAGGAACCGTTTGTGGACATTGGTAAAGAATTATCCTGCTCCATTTTTCTTCGTGGTGGCCCCATTTAATCTTTTAGTCACAATGGCGCTGGCTGTTGAAAAGATAAGGATCGGAAAAGCGTCCCCTGCCCTTAAAGGTATCAGAGACGCTTTCCGGGATATGGGTCGCGTATGGCGTCAACGCAGAAATATTCAAGCTGGAAGAGTCGTCAGTTTGCGCACTCTGTACAAATCAATGTGTTGGTCGGTGATAAAACTGATTCGTAGAAACTCTGATGTCAGGCCTACAGAACAATAGTTCTATTTATTTCCGACTTCTCCGACCAGAATGAATGGAGCCCAATAAAACGGATGTTCATAACCTTTTTGTCTCAACTGGGTTCGTGCTTCAACCAATGCGTCAAGTCTTGTTTTTCCCTTTTTTATCTCTCTGAAAAAGCTTTCCACCAACTCTACGGATGAACTTTCCGCAACCGACCACAAACTCATCATGGCGCATCTTGCTCCTGCAAACTGAAAGGCCCGTCCCATGCTCATGACACCCTCACCGGACTGGTCCTTCCCCAATCCCGTTTGACATGCCGTCAGAGCGACTATGTCTGCGTTCATTTTCAGGGATAGCACCTCGCTCATCCTCAGAAAACCATCTGTTCCGGGCGGGGCCATCGTCAATGCCAGAAACGGCTCATTGACTCCAGGAATTCTGTTGCTGAAAAGCCCATGGGTTGCAAATACAACAAAACTATAATCCCCAAGGTGAGGAGCGACTTCTGACAAAAACTTCTCCTTGGACGCGTTCAGACCGGTAAATATGTCACTGGAACCAGAGTAGATGTTGCCTAGTCCTGCGGCAAGCGCCTCTGTTTCGGGCAGCCTGTCGAAGCGGAACGACCCCATGGCCGTATCTTCAATTGCGACCATGAGCCTTGAAAAATGCTCAGTGTCGGATGCGGCGACTTTAACATCACTAGCGCCCTGGGCTCGAACATCCTTCAAACTAAAAACCGGATCAGCTATAACAAGTAGTCTGCTACTTGAGGATTTTGATGAATGAGGAGCTTTTCTCAGGAGGGTCAAGGCCGTAATAGACTGGTAATAGCTGATGGCATGTTTGTCGGCGAGATACGTCAAACCTGTTGGCACTGGGCCATAAGGTCCCTTTTGCCATGTTGGTTTCCCCGCGATCACCAGGGCTTCAAAGGGAAGCACTCCCAGAATTCCATCAGGAATGATTATTATCTTTTCATGTTCCGGTATGTTAGCAATAAGCGGCCCCAGGAGTTTCCTGTACAGCCTGTTCGCAAGGTCTGTATCGAATTCTGCAAGGTTGAATGTTTCGAATCCATTCCTGAACCGCTGGACATCTGACTTCAGCTCCTCTGCATTCCATTTGAGGTAATTTGTCTGAAGTATTTCGTGTCCTTTGATGAGCTTTACACCAACCCCTTCATCAACCACATCGAAAACAATCAGGTATTCATCCGGCGCGACAGCGGATTGTTTCAATGGAACCGGTTTGGGATACTTTACCGCCGCATATTGATAATGCTTTTTCCACAACATTTCGATGAAGTTGTCCAAATCCTCCTGCGCTTCCGCCACCTCTCGACTCAATGCCCTGTGAACTTCGGGTTTGGATTCCCTGTTTGTTTGTGACAATTCCTTTTTTATGCTTGCAAGCCTACTGATCAGGTTTTCTTCTTTTTCAAGTATTTCAGAAGGGACTCCTGATATTCCCATATCTGATCTTTGCGAGATGCTGTCGGCAAAGAACCTTGCCCTGACAGCTTCGCTCGCTTCGATGCTTTGAGCGTCCTTGTTCAGTTTCATCCTTACGCGAGTGAGACCTTTGGCGGGCTCCCAGCGATAAAAACCGCCTGTCTTGTAATCGAAAAAGTTCTTTCTTTCGGCTGGAAGTAGCATGGAACGGATATCTTCAGCCAGAGCCATTCCCTTCTCGAAGTAGAGCTCAGCCTGGATGTAATCCTCTTTTGCTTCGAACACCTTACCCAATCCTACGTACGCAATGAAAAGCCCGTCAGCGTTCTGGTTTTTTTCGGAGGAGTTCAGAAGTTTTTGATATGCCTTCTCAGCCGCATCATTATCGCCCTTGATCAAATAATAGCGTCCCCAGGACTGGTTGTAATTGGATTCCTTCAAGAATGCTTCAGCGTTTTGCAGGTCTCCCTTATCCATGTACAAATTGGCTATAAGATCCTTAGACCACCGCGTAGAAACTCCTATATCGGTGGAAATTCTTACAGCAGCCTGATAGCTCGACAAAGCCTCATCAGGCTTCCCCCATTGCGCGTAAACCCTACCGATGTTTCCTAAAGCAGACGACTCTCCATGCCGATTCATTACCTTACGATATAGAGCAAGGCCCTTTTCGAAATTTTCGAGCGCCAGACTGTACTGACCGGAATATAGATAAACCAGACCTATATTATTGTAGGAGTTGGACATGCCCTTTTCATCATCACGTTTCTTCTTGATTTCCAGTGATTTGTCAAAACTGTCCTTTGCCTTCTGGTATTTGCCTAGCGCAAGATAAACCAGCCCAATGTTATTGATGGTACGGGACTGGGCTGGGAAATTGTTTGATTCCGTGTATATTAGAAGAGCCTTTTCATAATTATCCAGAGCTTTCTGATAGTACCCTGTCTGTCGGTTGACATTTCCAAGGTCGTTGAGGCATCCAGCCTCTAACTTCTTGTTCTGCTTGGATTTGAACGTTGCCAGGGATTTTTCGAGGTAATCTTTGGCCAGCTTGTTATTACCCAGTTTCATTTCCGAATTGGCCATATTCTGCATGACCATGGCCTCAAGATGTTTGTCAGAGACCTGTTCACTAATAGACAATGCCCTGCGATAGGTTGCCAGCGACTTGTCATATTGGGCCATATAATAGTACACCAGTCCCATGGCGTTTATACAGTAACCCTCACCCCTAACGTCGTTAATCTCCTTTCTCAACGCCAGAGACTTTTCATAATACTCAATGGCTCTGTCATGGTCCGCCATGTCTTCATATATTGAAGCAATCTCGTGCAGCGACACGGCGGCGTCTTTTTTTGAACCGCCTTTGTTAAAAAACAGAACCGCTTCATGGAATTTCTTTTGGGCTTTTTCAAGATCCTGCCTTGACTGAGCTTTTTCCTTGATCTGGCGACCAAGCTTCTGCGCCTCTTTTCCTGAGTCCACATCGTCAGCGTTGCAATCGTAAACTGAGCCATTAACAAATATGGCAATCAACCCTATGATCGAGCAAACAATCTTTGATGATCTCATGGATGGTCTCTCTTGATCGGCGAACGGCAAAGCCTGCGCAATGTGTGACCATTCTTCATTCAGAAATTGGGGATTCTGTATGGCTGGATGGGCACAATTTGCGAAGCGCCTGAGTCAGTTTTTTGGGTTACCCGGATGCTAAAAAGTCTACGCTTGAAAAACAAACACGTCGTCGTTGACAAGTATTCATGTCATGGAAACGAGTGGAAGGCATGGCAAGGAAAATAACTTATGATAAAGGCGAAAAGCCTCCCTGCTGCGGGAGGCTTTTTTTTAGTCCATTATCTCCATCAGCTTTCCACAGCAGGGCGGAATTCTGTCGCCCTTTTTTAGCATGACGTACTTGTTGCATGTCTGGCAAAAACACCGGCAATCTTCTTCTACCCTTATATCAGGGAATTCGGGGGCCGATTCACTTTTCGGGCCTTCCAGGGCAAACCTGGCAAGTTTATTCTTCTGCGGAACGTATTCTCCAACCGGCACCATTTTCTTGTTAAATCTTGCACAGTCAACCATCACGCGCCAGAGGGTCTCGAGTTTGGCTGTTTCATCAGCGTTTTCAGGAGTAAATTCTACCAGATTTTTTTCAATGTTGATCAACATAGCCCCGTCACCTCATTTTGATAATTTATATTGCCAAAAGCATAAGCTAATAGCCAGGATATCCTATCACCATTAATTGATGTGAACCAATTATTTTAATGGGTAGCGACATTTTTCAATTTCGTGTGTCAAGTAGAATTCCTACTTGGGCGCCATTCCTTCATGCTATTCGAATACGAAATGATCACCGCTAACCCTGACGTTAATGACCCGTCCGGGAGCAAAACGACCGCTTAATATTTGTGAAGCCAGCGGGTTTTCAATCAATCTTTGAATAGCCCTTTTGAGGGGCCTGGCGCCATAAGCGGGATCAAAACCATCATCCGCCAGTCTGTCACGAGCCTCATAATCCAGCATGACAGACAGCTTGGATTCGGCCAAACGCCTATTGAGTCTCTCAATCTGAATATCAACAATTTTCTTGATCTCTTCCTTGCCAAGCGCATGAAATATTATTATGTCATCCAGACGATTCAAGAATTCGGGCTTGAAATGAAATCTGAGGTTTTCCATCACGCGGGATTTCATTGCCTCTTCATCTTTCCCGGCGTACTCACTGATTTCACTGGATCCCACATTTGATGTCATAATTATGATGCAGTTCTTGAAATCAACGGTTCGTCCCTTTCCGTCGGTTAGCCTGCCGTCATCCAGAATTTGCAGCATAGTATTAAAGACTTCAGGGTGGGCTTTCTCAATTTCATCGAACAGCACGACCGAGTATGGTCTTCTCCTGACGGCCTCTGTCAGATATCCGCCTTCTTCATAACCTACATAACCAGGAGGCGCCCCTATCAGGCGCGCCACAGAGTGTTTCTCCATGTACTCTGACATGTCTACCCGGACAATAGCCTGCTCATCATCAAACAAAAATTCGGCCAAAGCCCTCGCTAGTTCGGTTTTTCCGACACCTGTAGGACCAAGAAATATGAAAGACCCAATAGGGCGATTTGGATCCTGCAATCCCGAACGCGCTCGACGCACTGCGTTTGATACTGCTACTATGGATTCACCCTGACCAATTACTCGCCTGCTGATTCGCTCTTCCATACTGAGCAGTTTATTTACTTCACTCTCCAGCATTCGGGAAACAGGTATGCCAGTCCACTTGGCGACCACTTCCGCCACATCTTCCGGCCCAACTTCCTCCTTTAAAAGCCCCCCGTCCTTCTGGATGAGAGATAGTTCCTCATTTTTTCCCCTGATGTCGTTTTCAAGAGAGATCAGAAGACCATATTTTAGCTCGGCGGCTTTGTTGAGGTTTCCTTCACGCTCAGCCTTGGAAGAATCAACCCTGGCTCTCTCAAGACGCTCCTTCAATTGCCGTATGTCAGTAATTATTTCCTTTTCCCTACGCCATTTCTTTTTGAGCCCGTTTGATTCTTCAGTAAGGTGTGCGATGTCTACGGATACTTTTTCAAGTCTTTCCCTGCTGGCTGCGTCCGATTCCTTTTTCAGGGCCTGCTGTTCGATTTGAAGCTGAATTATCTTCCTGTCAATTTCGTCAATTTCGGTGGGCATGGAGTCTATTTCTATGCGCAATTTCGAGGATGCCTCATCAATTAGATCTATCGCCTTATCAGGCAGAAACCTGTCGGTTATATAGCGGTTGGATAGAGTTACAGCGGAAATGATGGCGCCATCCTGAATTCTAACCCCGTGATGTAATTCGTACCGTTCCTTCAGTCCTCTCAAAATCGAGATGGAGTCCTCTATACTGGGCTCTGCGACATATATGGGCTGGAAGCGTCTTTCGAGCGCGGCGTCCTTTTCAATATACTTTCTATATTCATTGACGGTGGTTGCCCCTACAGCCCGTAACTCTCCCCTGGCTAGGGCCGGTTTGAGCATGTTTGAGGCGTCTACAGCGCCTTCTGCCGCGCCTGCGCCGACCAATGTATGCATTTCATCAATAAATAAAACAATTTCGCCTGCTGAGGTTGTCACCTCTTTAAGCACCGCCTTGAGTCTGTCTTCAAATTCTCCACGATACTTTGCGCCGGCGATAAGCTGCCCAATGTCTAGAGCCAGAACGCGCTTGTTTTTCAGTGATTCCGGGATGTCTCCGCTCACTATTCTTCCGGCAAGGCCCTCTACTATGGCCGTCTTGCCAACTCCTGGATCACCTATCAAGACAGGATTGTTTTTTGTCCGCCGGGACAGGACCTGAATAATACGCCTGATTTCATCATCCCTGCCAATTACGGGATCGAGTTTTCCCTTACGGGCCAATTCCGTAAGATCTTTGGTAAATCTTTTCAGGGCCTGATATTTTTCTTCAGGCGCCTGATCAGTAACTCTTTGGGTTCCACGTATGTCTGTCATGGCTGAATATATGCGATCCTTGGTTATGCCACGGGACTTCAACAACCGCGCAATTGCAGTCCCGGAAGCCTCTGACATAGCAAGAAAGAGATGTTCCACCGATACATACTCGTCCCTGAGTTGCTCCATTTCCCTGAACGCGGCCTCTAGAACCGCTCTGAGCTGGTTTGAATAATATCTGTCCGAAGTTGCGCCCGTCTGTTTCGGCAAGCGCTCAACGAGTTGCAGACCTTCATTTCTGAGACGGTCAACGTCTTCTCCAAGTTTCTTGACTATTTCTACGCAAATACCTTGATCATCCGACAGCAGGGGAACAAACAGATGTTCGGGCTCGACCTGGGGATTTCCCTTCTGTGACGCCATATTTTGAGCGGTTTCCAAGGCTTCTTGGGATTTAAGAGTAAACTTGTCAACGCGCATGATTTTCTCCTTATTAGCTAATAATTCTGTAGCTCAAAGTTTTCCGTCAGGTTAAATAAAAACATAGTAGACGGGATCGGGAATTCATGTTGTTATAATATGAATTCCCTGTACAGGTAATTACGGGCCGGATATTAGTCAACAGTTCAGTTTGGCAAAAATTGGTTTCCGCAATCAGTACAAAATGGTTGATGAGAGGAATAAATTGACTTCGGAACTCTTGAATCTGGACATGAAAAATGAAAATCCTGTTCAATCACAAAGCGACTCATTGAAAAGTGGCCCCTGTGTGCTAACCGTTGACGATGACGAATTGGCTTTGGGCTATCTTTCGGAATTGCTATCACTCAGTGGATTTCATCCGGTATTGGCCAAGTCTGGTGAAGAGGCGCTAAAGAGTTTTTCCGAATTTCATCCGGACATAGTTCTGACAGATATCCAGATGCCCGGTATGGACGGAATGAAGCTCCTTAAGACGATCCGAGAGCTGGATGAATCAACCCCTGTAATCCTTATCACAGGTCATGGCGAGGTCGATAATGCGATCAAGGCGTTGCGTCTGGGCGCATATGATTTCCTCCTAAAACCCATAAATACGGAGATACTGATCAGCACGGTGGAAAAAGCCGCCGAACATTGCAGACTGAAACGCCTTGAAAATGAATATACGCACAGGCTTGAGGCTCAGGTAGCCAGCAGAACGAGGGAGCTTGCCAGGACCAACGATTTTCTCCGCGGAATCCTTGACAGCTCCACTGGTGTTTCCATCGTAGTAACAGATCTGGAGGAAAATGTAATTTTCTGGAATTCAGGGGCTGAAAAGATATTGGGGTATCGCCCCGATGAAATGTTGGGACAGTCAATCCTCAAGTTGTATCCGAAAGATGTCAGACGCTCCGAGTTAAGGTCCAAACTCATGGACAAGATGCAGGATGGGTCAGGAAGCATCCAGGAACTGATCACACAAATATCCAGGGACGGCGCCGAGGTTGTGCTGTCTATGGCCGTGTCTCCGATGCATGACAGTAAGGGAAAACTACAGGGGATTCTCGGACTCGGTCAGAACGTGACAGAGCAGGTTCGTTTACATGAACAGTTGGTAGATTCATATCAGCGAATTAGAAACATACAGGGCGCATCCATTTTTGCCCTGGCGAAACTCGCTGAAGCTCGCGATGGAGAGACAGGCTCCCATCTCAATCGGCTCAGAAAATATTGTGAAGCGCTCTGCCGAAGATTGTCCCAACGAAAACTTTATGGTCATCTGTTTAACGAGGACTACATACTGGACTTGGTGCAGTGCTCTGTTCTGCATGATATAGGTAAACTGGTAATACCGGATTCCATTTTGTTTCATCCCGGAAAATTCAAGGAAGAAGACTTCGAAATCATGAAACAACATGCTCTCTACGGAGGCAAGGCGCTTGAGGAAGCTGCGATCGAAGCTGGTGAGGGGCAGAGTTATTTGACCGTCGGTCGAGATGTCTGTTACTATCATCATGAGAGATGGGACGGCTCGGGATATCCTTTTGGTCTCAAGGGGGAAAATATCCCTCTCCCAGCGAGAATAGTTTCGGTTTGTGACGTCTATGACGCCTTGAGTACCGAAAGAAGATACAAGCCGGCTTTCTCGCATGAGGAAGCATCCAAAATGATAGAAACGGAGAGTGGACGACAGTTTGATCCTGAGGTGGTCAGCGCATTCTGTGAGGTAAAGCCCGAATTCGCCCTGATAAGAAACCTATAAATAATCCGGAGAAACATATCGATATGAGTCAGAGTTGGGTTCCAATTACAACAATCCTGAAGACAGCCCCAAAACTGCTTGAAAGCCCGAAGTATGCAAAAAATGTTGCCATGATCCAGGTTGACAAGTTCCTGAGAAACCTGTCCAAACGAGTTGATGAGGGGAAAGCTAACAAAATAAGGCAGTGCAGCATCAGGATCACTGATGTATGCAATCTTAGGTGTCACACATGCGGACAATGGGGAGACAGCGGTTTTCTGAGATCATGCTCATTGAAGGAACTGAAGGATCATGAAGTTCAGCCTGAAAGGTATGTCGAACTATTGAACGACCTGGATCGAAATGGCCATCATCCATCAGTTTATCTTTGGGGCGGCGAGCCCATGCTTTATAAGGGGTCTGTAGAAATAATAGAAGAAGCGGCCCGTCTTGGAATGCCTCCCAGTATAGCGACAAACGGCACTGGTTTGGCCCAGCATGCCCAGAGACTGGTTGAAGCCCCAATGTTTGTCATTCAGATTTCTGTTGACGGACCTGACGAGGCTACCCATAATTCCAGTCGCCCAGGCGCCAGCCCAAGCGTTAACAACTTCAGGGTGATTTCTAATGCTATTGATACCATTCTGGAGATCAGACAGAACAGGAATCAGCGTCTGCCGTTGATCGCCACCCTGACCACTATTAATAATGTAAACTATAAGAAACTCACGGATATATACGACGTTTTCAAGGACAAGGCCGACGTTTGCGTCTTTTATCTGGCATGGTGGATAGATGAGGCTTCGGCAAAAAACCATGCGCGAGACTTCGAAAGACGTTTTGGCTTCAAACCTGAAAAGCATTTTGGCTGGATAGGGAACTGGCTGCCACCTGACATTAACGCCTTGTCTGATCAGCTAAAGAAGCTTAACAGGCTCGCTTCAAGCATGTCCGGTCCTGCTGTGATCATTATGCCGCCACTATCCGAACCGTCCGAGCTTCATCGCTACTACACGGATCACGATTGTACGTTCGGATTCGATAAGTGTGTATCCATTTTCAGCGCAGTTGAAATAAATTCCAACGGTGACATGTCCCCCTGCAGGGATTATCATGACTTTGTGGTGGGCAACGTAAAAGGCAATACCATTACTGAGTTATGGAACTCCGATTTGTACAGGAAATTCAGAAAAAGCATTTCAGAGAAGGGACTTATGCCCGTATGCTCGAGATGTTGCGGTTTGATGGGTTACTAGATTGATTGATATTTATGAGATGGCGCTAACCTGATCATGATCTGGGTCAGGTAAAGCGTCTCATGAGCGCGAACTTGTGTGCCCGGGCTCCTGCCCCAGACGCCATTGTTTTCTGAGGCTCAACACCAGATAATGGGTGGCCATTCCATTAATGAAACCCGTGGCGGTGGCAGTGAGGATCATTATCGGCGCCAAGGTTAAAATGCTGTCATTTCGCACAATCAGCAGGTATGCGGCAAACAGTTGGGCCATGTTATGAGCCACAGCCCCAATAACGCTAATTCCAATTTCGCTGAGGTATCTTCGTTTAATCAGATTCGCGGCTCCCATAAAAACAATCGAAACAACCCCACCTGACAGAGCCAGGAAAAAAGACGGCGTGCCTAGAGACCCTGAAAGTAACCCCCCTACGAATATACGACCTACCGTCACATAAAAGGCGTCCCTGAATCCGAAAATTATCAATGTCGCCAAACCTATTATATTTGCAAAACCAAACCTGAACCACCCCAAGGTAACTGGAGTCAATGCTTCCAGGGCATGAATCGATGTGGCCAGAGCCAGCATCATGGCCAGGCGAGCCATTTTCAGGGTTCGTTCATTCATCTGCTCACCGCATCCAGGCCATCTTCCGTCTTCTTTACGCTATAAACTATTATCTCATTTGGAACGCAAACCAATATCCCGCCGGACTCTCCTATGTGGCCCATGTGTATACAATACTTGTTTGAACATGGAGAACTCACTACACTGGCCTTCCCATCTTTTATCCGGATTTGCGTGTTTCCCAGAATGCCCCGGACATCCAATATCCTGTTTGATTCCAGAGAAAACCGACCCACCGTCTGACTACCGCTCATTATTTCTATGCCGGATACTCTCGATTTCAGAAACCACGGAGTGAGAAAAAAAAGCCCCACAGCGATCCCAATCATGACAAAAATGGCAATAATGTCGCCAATGACCAGTAAAGCCATTACTGATTCTATTTTACGTGACCGGGTAAAAAAAAATGCTCGCATGTGGTCAACAACCCCGTGTTAAAGGCATGATGAATCCCAAGAATGGATCAGGGCCGCTATCCGTGTTGATCCTGACAAACCTCTCCAGGGTTTCCAAATGACTCAAAAGTTCAGTTAGTTTCTTCATTTTTCTTGCATCATATCGATAATCATAATACATATCTAAAATACAATTTGTTGGCTGCGCCTCAAGCGCCAGTTTAGGCGGTTCATAATGAAATGTCCCGTTTGCGGAAAAATTGAAGACAAGGTGATAGACTCCCGTCTAGCCAAAGACAATACAGTTATTCGCAGACGTCGGCAATGCCTCGGCTGTTTGAAAAGATTTACTACGTATGAGAGGATCGAGGAAGTGCTCCCGTACGTAATAAAGAAGGACGGTAGAAGAGAAGCGTTTGATCGCCGCAAGATTGTTGAGGGCATGCTACGGGCTTGTGAAAAAAGACCGGTAAGTGTAGACCGTATAGAGGCGGTGGCTGACAGTATAGAACAGGACCTTATGGAAAAATCCGAAAAGGAGATTAGCGTCTCCTACATCGGCGAGCGAATCATGGAAGCGCTTCAAAACATGGATGATGTCGCCTACGTGAGATTCGCCTCAGTTTATAGATCGTTTCGCGATATCGATGAATTCATAAGAGAAATAAGAGAGCTCTATGAGCTTAAAGAAACCCGAACAGATCAAAATTTAGAGCATGGATCAATAGATGACAATCAAGGAAGCCAATATTCGCCGTGACGCTGAGCGCTACATGTACCGCGCCCTCAGTCTGGCGAAAAGGGGTTTAGGAAGAACATCACCGAACCCAATGGTTGGCGCAGTAATCGTTAAGGACGGAAAAATAGTAGGAGAGGGCTTTCACCGGGCTCCTGGTGAACCGCACGCGGAAGTTGAAGCCATAAAAGTGGCTGGAGATGAGACGCATGGCGCTGAGCTTTACGTAACTCTTGAGCCTTGCAACCATTACGGGCGCACGCCTCCGTGTACGCTGGCCATTATGGCGGCCGGCATAAAAAAGGTCTACTACGGTATAGATGACCCTAATCCTACTGTCATTGGCGGTGGCGCTGAAACTTTGAGAAAAGCCGGCGTTGAAGTTGTTGGACCAATAATTGGAAACAGATGCACTGCCATTAACGAAGTTTATCTGACTAATGTGACGATGCGGCGGCCATTCGTGATCCTGAAACTTGCAATGAGCCTTGATGGGCGCATTGCGACAAAGACTGGGGCCTCAAAATGGATTACGTCCGAAGAGTCCCGCATGAAAGTTCACCGGATCAGAGACAGGGTTTCGGCAATAATGGTCGGAATACAGACCGTTTTGAATGACAACCCGTCACTTACTACAAGACTTAAAAACGTTCAGGGCAGAGATCCGATACGTATTGTGGCTGACTCTAATCTGCGCACTCCTCCTGATGCCGCAATATTTAACGCCTCTTCACCAGCCGGGGTCATAATAGCTACGCGTAAAGACCCGCCTTCCCGTTTGAAAGCAAGGCTGGAAAAGAAAGGGGCAAGAATCGTTCAGACAAACAGCGCTGATAAAGTAGACCTGGCCGATTTATTTTCGCAGATTTATCGTATGGGTATCACATCTGTGCTTCTTGAAGGTGGCGCCGGTCTGGCGTGGGGCGCTTTGGACGCACGCGTGGTTGACAGATGCGCATTCTTTTACGCTCCCATAATCATTGGTGGCAAATCAGCCCCCTCGGGAATTGGCGGCGCCGGCATCAATCACTTGGAGGAAGCTCCAAGGCTTATTAATTTAAAATCGTTACGGGTTGGACCTGATATCATGGTTGAGGGAAGAGTCCAATACCCTGGGCTTTAGAATGATTATTCAAATAAATCCGGTTAATCCACAACAGAGACATATATCAAGAGTAGCTGATCTTTTGCGCTCCGATGGGGTAATAGTCTATCCGACCGACACTGTTTACGGTTTAGGTTGCAGCATCATGAGCAAGAAGGCCCTGGACAGGGTTCGGCGAATAAAGAAAATTGATAATAAACGTCATTTATCATTTGTTTTTGCAGACCTTAAGACAATCTCCCAATATGCCCAGGTTAGTGACAGCGACTACAAGCTTCTTCGCAGGCATCTTCCGGGTCCTTATACCTTTATTCTGAAGGCCACCAGGCTAGTGCCGAGAATCGTTCTGACTAAACGCAATGAGGTCGGAATAAGAATACCGGACAACAAGATCTGCCAGGCGTTACTCGCTGAACTCGGACATCCAATCCTGAGTTCATCCGTTAGGTTACCTGATGAGCAATTGCTGGATGATCCGGTAGAAATAGAACGATTATATAAAGGTATGGTTGACGTCGTCATTGATGGCGGGACATTCATGCCGGAACCGTCCTCAATCATAAGCCTGATTGATGGCGCTCCGGAAGTTCTCAGGGAGGGTAAGGGGGAAATCAGTTTCTTTCAGGTATGATCGATGTTCTCATCAAGTCAAGAAGTGACCTGGCCGTCTTCTCTGCGCTTCCCACATGTTTTCCAAGTTGATCGTGCGCAGTTCTTCCCATTTCCCGAGCCTTTTCAGGATTTGTCAAAAGGATGTCAAGTTTTTCAGTAAGTTCGCTAGAGTTCCTGACACGGAAGGCAGCGCCATTCTTTAACAAAACCTCGCTGGAATCCCTGAAATCTTCCATGAAAGGTCCAAAGATTACAGGCTTGGACCATGCCGCAGGCTCTAGAATGTTTTGACCACCCCTGGAAACCAGCGACCCACCTACAAAAACAACGCTTGCTATGGAATAGGAATTGAACAACTCCCCCATCCTGTCGATTATTATTATTTTGTTACCATTTCTGTTTCCAGATACCTCCAGACGGCTTTTAAGAAGTGGCTCATCAAGTCCGGCATGCTTAACTGTGTTAACAATGGTCCTGACTCTTTCGAGATGTCTTGGTGCAATTATGAGAACAAGTTGGGGGTGTTTTTTCAAGAGGTCTTTATAGCTGTCAATGATTATCTGATCCTCTCCGGGATGAATGCTGCCCGCTACAAGAACCTTGTCCGAGGCTTTGAGATCAAAAGCCCCGAGCAATCCGTCCTGTATTCCGGAAACCGGAGGCTTGAAGGCCGAATCTATCTTGATATTTCCCAGCACATTAATTCTGTGAGGATCTGCGCCCATTCTTGCTATCCTTAACGCGTCCTCATCGGAACACATGGAAAACAGGTCTATTGAGTCAAGCGTATCCTGTAGAAAACGTCTGAACTTAACATATCTGGGGTATGATCTATCTGAAATCCTGCCATTTACCAATGCAATTCTTGTTTCAGAACGTTTTAGCTCATAAATCAGGTTGGGCCAGATTTCTGTTTCGGTCATTACGAAGAGGTCCGGTTTTATTTCATTTACCACTCGTTTGACGGAAAAGGGAAAATCCAGAGGCATGTAAAAGAACTTCTCTGCGGAGAGAATAAGTTCATGCGCTCGTTGTTGACCCGTTTCTGTTCCGGTAGATATCACCGGTTCCATATCGGGCGCCAGCGACACCATTTTTTCTACTAGCGGCGCCAAGGCCACCACTTCTCCTACCGAAACAGCATGAAACCATATCCTTGTCTTGCGATCGTTTCTACGCTGCAACCCGGCAGGCAGCATACCCAGTTTCCCGGAAATGGAATGCCTGTATTTTCCCTTTATCAAAATCTGTGGAACAAAATAGGAAAACAGCAAAGGGGCCGCTACACAGTGTAAAGCCAGGTTATATAAGATGCGTGACATCAATTTTGCTTGCGAGGCTCATCTACACTGTTCAGTTTTCGCTGAAAATGTGTTGTCCAGTTGGAAGTTTTTCTCGACGAGAAATGGGTTTGTTTCAATTTTACTGATTTTTGCGATGGTTTTCCACTTTCCGCTTATAGACTGAACCTCGAATTTCCTTGGAAGCCATCCGTCATCGCCCGACTTAAAATCTCCAAAATCCGCTGTCAGATCGATATCTCCCTTGGGATTCAGCCTTACCAGTCTCAGCAAATACAAATTCTGTGGGTCCAGTGTCGCCCCCCACACCCTGCCCTGGAACGAAATACGTATCACTATCTTTTCGGCGTCACGCGAAAGCAGTCGATCGAATCTCACGTCTTTCCACTGCAACAATACCATCGGGATCAGACCCTCAATTTCCGCGACATCAGGAAAACGCCGACCAAAGCAATCCTTTGCTCCACTGAGTATTTTGCCTTCCGAGGGGATGTATAGTTCAAAGTTACTTGCCTTTAGAATTAGTTCAAAGAGAGAATTTCCGCCGGGCCCGACTCCCTGAAACCGGAAATCACTCGGACGCCTGTAAATCATGTATCCCTTGACTTCCTGCCTGGATTTATCAATCTCATTAACGGTCGAAACACTCATGA
>CAITZA010000137.1 GCA_903896745.1 uncultured Desulfomonile sp.
CGTTTCAGGGATGTTGCGCAATATATGGGTGGGAATCCGCAGGTCGGCGCTCTGGCGCCGAGGATAATTACCCAGGATAATGTTACAGTAAGCTCCTGCAGGAAGTTCTACAACCTGTCCACAGTCATGGCCGTTCGTTTCAACTGGCTGGTAAGGCGGCGTCCCAAATTCATAGAAGAGCATTACTATTGGAACAAGGGGTTTGATGATCCGTTTGTCGCCGACTGGGGGAGTGGCGCCGCTCTCTTTTGCAGGCTCTCCACATTTGCCGACAGAAATTTCTTTGATGAAAGATTCTTCCTGTACTTCGAGGATGTTGATTTCTGCGCTCGCCTCTGGAAACGAGGCTGGTCTGTTGAATATTTCCCGAAATTTGTTGTAGAGCATTATGAAGCCCGACGTAGCCGGAAAGATCCGTTTTTTCTGTTCAGGCATATCAGGAGCATGATGCAGTTTGTATGGAAACACAAGGGCTTTCCGACCAGAGACTCGCTCCGGCTCAAATGTGATGGCCGCAGGGATTCTCACAAGGCATTGGCTGAAAACACGAAATGTGTTATGAACGCTATTGACGGCTAGAGTAGCCGGTTTTACTTTTTTTTGCGGGGGGAATGACATGATGGCCTGTAAACTAACTTCTTCGCTGGCCAGAAAATATGCTAAACGTAATTACTCCTATGATTACAAGGCATTATGGATATGCTATGAGGCGAAGCTTTGGAAATAGCGTATGGCGCCGTGTCCGCCACCTGAAAGCTCGAAGCTAGGAGATGGAAGTTGGAAGTTAGGGAAGAATCAGAAACAGTGAGCCCGGTCGATTGAATATCTATAATGGATTTCTCGTCCCCAACTCCGATCTCCCAACTTCGGGCTGTTTTGAATGTCTTCCCTAACTCCTAACTCCGATCGCCCAACTTCGGGCTGTTTCCAAGCTCCCGGCTGTTTTACGGTTTCCAATTCCATGAATCCATCCCGTCTGTTGCGTAACCTCTATAACCATCGCAATCTCATAAGGCAGTTCGCCTGGCGCGATTTCATTGGTCGATATAAAGGGTCATACCTTGGGGTGGTGTGGTCTTTTGTGACGCCGCTAATGATGCTGGCGGTATATGGGTTTGTGTTCAGTGTGGTGTTCAAGGCGAAGTGGACACAGAACTCTGACACATCACAGATTGATTTTGCGCTGATACTTTTTTGCGGGATGACGGTGTTCAATATCTTTGGAGAAACCATAAACCGGGCGCCGGGTTTGATCCTCGGTCATCCGAATTATGTGAAAAAGGTTGTATTCCCGCTTGAGATCTTGCCGGTGGCCGCTCTGGTAACGAGTCTTCTTAACGCCGGAATCAGCCTGGCCATACTCGTGCCGGCCAACATGGCATTCAATTTCACGATATCAAAGACGATATTTCTGTTTCCGTTGATACTTGTCCCGTTGATTGCATTTACTATCGGGCTTGCGTGGTTCCTGGCCTCGATAGGTGTATTCATAAGGGACATCGGTCAACCGGTCGGTGTTATGGTCACGATTCTCTTCTTCATGTCGGGCGTATTTTTCCCGTTATCCGCTTTGCCTGAGAATTACCGCTTCCTGATGAAGTTCAACCCGTTGACTATGGTATTGGAGGAATCCCGACGGACTCTGATGTGGGGAGAATTACCGGACTGGACATGGCTTGTGATAGCCACGGTTTTGTCTTGCGTAGTAATGCAGCTTGGCTATACGTGGTTCATGCGCACAAAGCGGGCGTTCGCCGATGTCATTTGAAAGCTGGAAGAAGGAAGTTAGGAGTTTCGTAGGTCGGACCGTGTCCGCCGTCTGGAAGAAGGGAGATGGGAGATGGAAGTTGGGAGTTTGGGAAGAA
>CAITZA010000138.1 GCA_903896745.1 uncultured Desulfomonile sp.
AAACTCCGTATATCACAACCCTTGCGGCGGCCTTTGCGGCGGCAAGAGGGATCAGGGCGCTCCAGGAAGGAGAAAGTCCCATCAAATCCCTTCAGGAATATCACAAGGACATAGTCTGAGTGTTATAATGGCTGCATGGTTTGGCCTATTTCAGGGCAACCCGGCTACATGTTCGTTTGAAATGGCGCCTGTAACCGGCGTTGCTCGACAGAGAGCAAATGTTAAGGATTTAAAATTGTGAATTTTGCCTAGGCGCCTATGCTGGACCGTGTTTCTTTGGCTTGGTTGTCGGCGTTTTATTTGATGGAGCGGTCATGTTTTTTATAATTCTGGTATATCTTTTTGTTGGCGCGATTGCAGGCATCCTGGCCGGATTGCTGGGGGTTGGAGGCGGCCTGGTAATCGTTCCAATGCTTGTATACACTTTTACTTGGCAGCATTTTTCATACGAGCATATCATGCATCTGGCGCTAGGTACATCCCTGGCCAGCATAATGTTCACGTCAATTTCCAGTTACTCGGCTCACAATCGGCTGGGCGCTGTTAGGTGGGATATTTTTTGGCGAATCGTGCCCGGTATTCTTGTCGGCACATTCCTGGGGTCTTGCGTGGCGTCGAAAATGTCTACCGCTTTTCTGAGCATTTTCTTCGTGATTTTCTTGTACTATGTGGCTTTCCAAATGATACTCGACCGAAAACCGAATCCCTCACGTCAATTGCCGGAAAAGTGGGGAATGTTCGGGGTTGGTAACGTGATCGGCGCTGTTTCCAGTTTTGTAGGAATTGGTGGCGGTAGTCTGTCTGTTCCATTCATGATCTGGTGCAACGTCCCTGCTCATCACGCTATTGGAACCTCAGCTGCAATAGGCCTTCCAATAGCCATATCAGGAACATTGGGTTACGTTTATTCGGGCATGTATGCCTCGCAATTACCTGACTGGTCATTTGGTTTCGTTTATTTGCCAGCTTTTGCGGGTATTGTTTCGGCTAGTGTCTTGACTGCCCCGTTTGGAGCGAAAATCGCTCACAGACTCCCTGTCAAAAGGCTCAAACAGGTGTTTGCCGTGCTGCTTACGATCATGGGAACTCGAGTGCTGTACGGTCTGTTTTAGGACGATAGCCTTCAATGTGATCGTAACCCGCTTAATCTTGTAATTACATGGTCGTTGAGAAATGAGGTTCATCATGACAACAGGCAAGTTTTTAAAAAATATCGAATTCGCTGAGGCGAAGACATTGCTGGATCTTGTGGATTATCAATCGGGCAGGGTTGTTAGCAGAACTTTTGCCCAGAACAATGTGATGAGTCTAACCCTTTTCGCGTTTGACGCCGGAGAGGGACTCAGTTCGCATACGGCGGCGGGTGACGCCTTTGTGCAGATTCTTGACGGTGAGGCGCAGATTAACATTGGCGGCAAGGACGTTTTGGCAAAAGCAGGAGAGGTAGTCGCTATGCCGGCAGGCATTCCACACTCCTTACATGCAGCACATAAATTCAAAATGTTACTGGTGGTTGTCAAAGCGGCTTGACGCATAGGGTTGACATTATCTGATCGGTCATAAGCTTCAGTCACTTGTCTCCACGAAGCAGGTCCAGGTTTCCCGAGGACTTGACACGGCCTGCTTCCATTACAACAACACCGTCAGCCACCGCAAAAATCTCCTCCTGCGAGTGCGTCACGTAAACAATAGGGATTTGATACTGGTCTCTGAGTTTCTTGATAAAGGGCATTAGTTCGTTTTTCCTGCTCGAATCAAGCGAGGCTAGAGGCTCGTCCATGAGCAATAGCCTGGGGCTTGTCAATAAAGCCCTACCGATTGCCACTCTCTGTTTTTCGCCACCAGATAGTTTTCCGGGACGTCGTCCAAGCAGTTGTTCTATTCCCAGCAGGCTTACCACCTCATCAAATCCGACCTTTCTGTCACTCCGTGAAATCAGCTTCATCCCATATTCCAGATTTGATTTAACGGTCAGGTGGGGGAAAAGTTTTCCATCCTGAAAGACATAACCAATCCTGCGTTTTTCCGGAACCATATTGGTTTTCTTGTCCGAATCATAAAAAACTGCCCCATTTAATCTTATGCTCCCAGAATCCGGTCTAATCAGGCCAGCGATCATTGAAATCACAGAAGTCTTTCCAGCCCCTGAAGGGCCATACAGGGCAATTACACGAGCCTTTTCTGATTGAAACGCTACATCAATTTCAAGTCTTCCCAACTTTTTTCTCATATGCGCTAACAGCATGAATTTAACCCTTTATGCCCGCCTGTACTCTCCTTGACAGATAGTTGGACAAAATAAGAGCGACCATAGCAAGTATCACGGAAATGATACACAGTCTCATGGCGCCGTGCTCTCCATCTGGAACTTGAGTCAAAGTGTATAAGGCCAATGGTAGG
>CAITZA010000139.1 GCA_903896745.1 uncultured Desulfomonile sp.
CTTCCGGAAATTATCGACAAATCTGGTATAACGAGACACTAAGCCAACGTTCTGGTTTGCTTCGTTGAAACATGGAGGCATAAGTATCGAGCGATATTTTTTGTCATCTGTTTAATACTTTTGCCTCCGGTCACTATTTGTCCTAGAATCCATCCCGTGGGCTCTGCAAATTGTAGGGTCAGGTTGTTTGATCCAACATCATGTCGTAATGTAAGTTATCGTGGAATGCAAGTTCCACTGGCGCCAAATATCAGCACCATGCCACAGAGGTCGGCGGCACTTGCCGGCCTCTCCTAACAACGGCCATACGTTTTTTAGAGACACGCTATGTCATTTATAGATAAGATTGTTCCAAGGACAAGCATATTAGGCAAGCTGTTGATCTCCTTCCTGACGCTCTCTATTTTTCCTTTGGTGATCCTGGGCTATTGGGCAAACGGTAATCTTGAAGAAACGGGAAAATCCGCAAAAAGAAACATAGAGGAAATGGGGCGGTTGAATCTTGGCAATGCCGAACGTCTTGGGGAGCGGGTTATTAAAGATAGCGTCGAAGCGCTGGACGCAAAATCGACTGAGGCCATAGAAGTCCGGACTGTTGATCTGGCAAACAGCATTGCAGCGTTTTTGTACGAGCGAGACGATGACTTGCGGGCATTATCCACTACCAATGTTTCAGATTCAGGTTATTTGAAATTCTACAAGTCCCATAACCGCCATGTGGTTGTTCCCCATCATGATCCTGATGATAATCTACAAGATGCGGGTCCTGTTCCCAAAATAGTGTCAACGAATCAAGAGAATCTTCAGTCCTGGCGGCAGCGCCCTCCTGTAAAATTTCAGAGGGAAAAAATTCCCCTTTACATGGAAATCAGTTTCATAGACCTGGATGGAAACGAAAAGATTAGAATTACCAGTGACGGAATATCCCATGAACTCAAAGATGTGTCTTTCAGAAATAATACCTACTGCAAGGCTGAAGATTATTTTACTCATCTGAAAAACCTATCGGACGAAGAAATATATGTTTCCAGAGTCATTGGCGCTCATATCCCCGGTTGGTTAAAGATTTCCGATGGCATGGTCACTGTTAAGGGGGAGAGCGCTTACGCAGGCAAAGAGAATCCTCAGGGTCAAAAATTCAGCGGAATAATTCGCTGGGCAATGCCGGTGCTGCAAAATGGTGTCAGGACAGGGTACTGTACCATGGCGTTAGACCACACTCATGTAATGCAGTTCACTGATCACGTTGTTCCCACGGAACAGCGATTTTCAGCGATTTCAGACGCTGGAGAGGGTAACTACGCCTGGCTCTGGGATCACGAAGACCGATGCATATCTCACCCCCGGGATTTTTTCATAATGGGTTTTGATTGTAATACCGGAGAAGAAATTCCAGGATGGATAAGTGAAGAAACATACCGGGAATTTGTGCAATCCGGGAAATCCCTCAATCAATTTGTAAAAGAACTCCCATCATTTCGAAAATTTACCCAGACCAAGAAGGGGGCTCGGGCGCAAATTGAATCGGGGAGAATTGCGCTTGACTGCCGGACTCTGGATATGGCGCCTCAGTGTCAGGGATGGCATGAGGGCAGCGAGGATGGGGGATCAGGTTCCTTTGTAATACTTTGGAGCGGCCTATGGAAACTGACCAGTTATGCCGCTGTTCCATATTTTACCGGTCAATACAGAAGGACTGAGCGCGGTTTTGGCTATGTCACTTTTGGCGCTAATGTTGACGATTTCCACAAGGCTGCAAACGTTACCAAGGGTTATATTCAACAAACGCTGAAGGAGCAGGAGAAAAGTATTCAGGAGATAAACCTCAAAACGGAGAAGACTTTCAAGGAGCATGAGGAAAGTAACCGCAAGATGCTTCTTTCGGTGGGAATTCTGTCTCTGGTTGGGGTTCTCGCTGCATCGGTCCTGATAAGTTATAGTATTACGAGACCTATCAAGGATTTGACCGCCGGCGCCATGGCTATGAGAAGGGGCGATCTGAATCAGCGGATCACGGTTCAATCACGGGATGAAATAGGGGAATTGGCCTCGTCTTTCAACGAAATGGCGGCAAATGTAGCGGAAGTTGATCGAATGAAGTCTGAGTTTGTGACCATAGCCTCTCACGAATTGAGAACCCCTATCCATTCGATGCTTCTGGGGGTGAGTGGCATATTGGGTGGCTACGCCGGAGAAATCAATGATGAAGTCAAGCAGGACCTTGAGATTGTGAGGACTGAAATTGACCGGCTGATGAAACTGGTTAACGATCTCTTGGATCTCTCACGTATTGAGGCCAGGAAAATCCAACTCGAGCTCACTTTTGTTCCAGTCAGTTATCTTGTCAGCAGGGCTGTCGCTCAGGTATCTGACTTGGCCGATAGACACCACCATACCATAGAAAACAGACTGATCGATGACGAAACAAAAGTGTTTGTAGATTCACACAGGATAGTTCAAGTCCTGGTAAATTTGTTGGGGAACTCCATTAAATATAGCCCTGACTATGGACATATAATCGTTGAAGGGAAGGCCACCAGAAACTCATTCCTGATTCAGGTGATCGATAATGGGTACGGGGTCCCCGAATGGGCTCAGAAAAAGATTTTTGATAAATTCTTTCAAGCTGATATAATCATGTCACAAAAGGTTGGTGGTACCGGTCTCGGATTAAATATCAGCAAACGGATTGTCGAGGACCACGGAGGTTCGATAGAATGTATCAGCCCGGTGGATCAGACAAAATATCCGGATCTGCCGATTGGTAATGAACGTAAAGGGGCTATCATCAACATTTCGCTCCCTCTAGCATGAACGGAAAACAAAAATAATCATGAAAATTAAAAAGATACTTGTTGTAGATGATGAAGAAACAATTAGCTCATACCTTAAACGAAAACTGGGTCAGCTCGGATATGCAGTAATCATCGCTTCTGATGGCGAGCAGGCTCTGGAACTGGCTACTTCTGAAAAACCGGACATCATTCTCCTGGATGTCAAGCTTCCAAAACTCAATGGACACGAAGTTTGCCGTCGCCTGAAATCGAACCCGATTACTTCAAAAACGCCGGTTCTTATGTTGTCTGCAAAATCTCAGGCCAATGAGATAGAAGAGGGTTTGGCTTCCGGCGCCGAGCTGTATTTGACTAAACCGATTGGGTTCCCTGATATTCTTGGCAAGATCAGGTTATTTGAGTCATAATTACTTCTATAGCGCCAAAAATTTCCATTGTGTGTCACTTGGTTCGTTCCGCCCGGCGGTCTATTGCAATACTGCTACGAAACGACATAACTTAGTTAGTTTCTTTTATTATATTGGTCGTTGGAGACTTGTGGATGGGACAAAGGCATAAACCGGACGACGAAATGGAACGGCGTCGGTTGCAAGAATACATATTTGGATTGGAGGAAGCGCAGGAAAGAGCTGAAGTTCTGTCGATAGAACATGATAGATTACAGCACTATCAGCGCTTGTTACTGGCGGTTCTGGATGGGTCCATCCATGGTATCATGCTTGTAACGCATGATCAGATTATATGGTGTAATCAAGGTCTCACCGACATATTGGGTTGGCGTTTCCAGGAAATTAAGGGAAGAGATATCCAGACCATTTTTTTGGGCATACCCGAATTTGAAAATTCACGTCGAATCATACTTGAGGGGTTGAAAGCTGAGAACCGGTTCAACTTTGAGACCGACTTGCTCCACAAAGATGGTCACAAGGTCTCGTGTCTGTTAACCGGACGACTGGTTGACAGGGAAGATTGGTCAAAAGGGGTCGTATTCTCTCTGTCGGATATTACGGAAAGAATCAAGTCGGAAAAGGCACTACAGGAGAGCGAGCAAAAATACAGGGCATTGGTTGATGATTCTCCTACTGGAATATGTGTATATCAGGACGAACACATTGTATTTGCCAATCGACGCTTTTCAGATATTCTCGGCTATGAGGTGAATGAGGTAATCGAAGCCCCTTTTTCACGGTTCCTGCCAGCTGAAAGCCTAAGCGATTTTGAAAAAATAGTCACCGGTAACAACCAAAATAATGAAGCCAAGACACATCATGAACTTCTAGCGCTGACAAAAAGCGGTCAATACAGGGATCTGGAAGTTTGGGTTAACCAGATAAAACACCATTCGCGTCCGGCCTTTCTGATGAATTTCTCTGATATCACCAGCAGAAAACAGTCAGAGGAAAAAATCCGTCGAAGCGAGGAAAAATATAGACTTCTGGTCGATAATGCTCCGATCGGA
>CAITZA010000140.1 GCA_903896745.1 uncultured Desulfomonile sp.
AGTAAACGCCCGTCATCCGGTGATCGAACTATTACCGTGTAATCCTCGGAACTAAGTTTTACAAGCCTCACAAAGGCCCCGCGAATACCTTCTTTTTGTTTTGCTATTTCAAACATAGGACAATTATACCACACAGGATAACAAATTTGATAACACTGTTGACTGTTAATTTTTCAACCAGTCAGCAATATAGTTTTATTCCAATCTCCATTTTACAAAATTCTTCATCGAGAATATAATTAAACGATTGATTGGAAAAAATTTAAAGAGAAATATCTAATGAAAAATGAATTAATAATAGAAACCATCGATTTGGTTAAAGATTATTTTGATGGTGACAGAGTCATACATGCGCTGAGAAGCGCCAACATAAAAATTTTTCGGGGGGAGATGGTGGCAATCATGGGGCCTTCCGGGTCTGGAAAGTCAACCTTGCTTTATGTGCTGGGGTTGTTGCATCCACCTACGGCAGGACAATATCTGTTCAAGGGACAGGACATTCTAGAATATACAAAAGAAGAGCAGGCCCTGTTCAGGAATCGGGAGCTCGGTTTTGTTTTTCAGAGTTGTGACCTGCTCGCCAATTCAACGGTATTCGAAAACCTGGAACTTCCACTTATTTATGCTGAAACAGACAGGCAATCCAGACGGTCGAAGATATTGCGAGCTCTTGATAGGGTAGGGTTATCCCATCGGGTTGATCATTGGTCCAACAGGTTGTCGGGAGGTGAGCGTCAGCGTGCGGCAATTGCGCGAGCCCTTGTCAACAATCCGTCATTGATACTTGGTGATGAACCGACTGGCCAGCTAGATCAGAAAAACACGGAAATAGTAATTGAGCAGTTGCGTGACATAGCCAGACAAGGCTTTACAGTGGCCCTGGTTACGCACGAAGACGAGATTGGAGCCGCGTGCGACAGAATAATAAAAATAAGGGATGGCGCTGTTGTTTCAGATGGTCTCGAAAACTATGTCGTACCCTCCGATCGCATACCGAAACCATCAGAAATAAGCGCAGCCAATTAATCTTCCCGTTTCACGCCGGCAGACCTGGATAATCATATATTGAATCGCTCTTTTTTATATCAACGCCTGTAAGTAAACAATGTCCTAATGTCCGCAGGCGCAGGGGTCTGACGCATCGGGCTGTATCGGATGAGTAAGCCTTATTCTGCCATTAGCAATTTCTATCAATCCAGCCTGTTCAATTGTTCCCAGGATAGCCCTGCATTCTTCAACCGGGATTCCAAGGTACACCGGCAAGAGTTTTTCATAATTATCCAGTTGCTTGCTCAAAGCTAAGGAATACAGGGTCATTACGACCTGTTTATGGACAATGTCCATGATAGGTTTGTTCATCAGTTCCTGAATATGATCATCATAAACAAGAATGTTTCCTACACTGGCAGTACACATGGACTTCTCCTTAACGCATTTTTTAGAATATAGTTCTGTTTGTAAGGTTATCAAGGTTTAGAAGCATCTTTTTTGGCGGGAGTAGATAAAATCTATGAACTCGGCATAACTGTGAGGAGTTCCTATATCAAAAAAAGCGCCGGTCTGTTCAAGCCCATACATTGAACCACTGGATACCAGGGATGGAAAAATGTCCTTTTCCATGGAAAAAACCTTATTATCCGGCAAGTTACTAATCAGGTCATAAGATACCATGGAAAAACCCGCGTTGATCAAACCCGGCCCATCTGAGATTTCTGATTTTTCCTGAAACTCTTGAATCATACCGGATGGCTTCAGTAAAACAGACCCATACCTACTAACATCCGGAACCTTGCACAAAGACAATGTTACAATTGCATCAGTTTTATTATGGAATTCAAAAAGTCTAGCAATATCAGCGTCAAAATAGGTGTCACCATTAACAAGCAAGGTAGGGTTGGTAGCAAATTGCTGAGCGTTTTTCACTGCGCCACCGGTTCCTAGAGGAGTTGTTTCCCGGGAAATCTCTATAGAGATGTCGGACGACCGGTACTTGTGAGCAAAAGTCTCAATATGTTCGGACATGTATCCAGTTAACAGGACTATTCGCTGGATTCCCTTTTGGGCCAGAGATTCTATTAGGATTTCCAGGAAAGGCTGATCTCCTATCAGGGCCATGGGCTTTGGTCTGTCGGACACAACCGTTTTCAGGCGAGATCCGATCCCTCCGGCAAGTAAAAAGGCGCTAAATGGGAAAGGTTGAGTAATCAAGTCCGTCATTCCGATGTTACAAAATTGGATTTCCTGATTCTGGCGCAGATACATTCAGGGCCACGACTCAAATGGACAACCTGATAATGATTGCGCCACACATCTATCGTTAAAAGACCCGGAATCAGGTTTGCAAAATCGCCCACCAGCAATTTGATAGTTTCGGTGACCTGAATGGAAGCGACCAAGGTAGCGATTGAAGACAGGACTCCCACTGTAGAGGCCTTTTGATGTCCGGAAACTTCACATGGATCAGGCCAAAGGCATCTCAGGCATGGTGTCATGCCGGGTATTATGGTCATGACATTCCCTGCCGTTTCTACCGCTCCGCCAAATACATAAGGGATTCCACGAGACAATATCGAATCGTTCACAACATATCGGGTTGTTGTATTATCCACCGCATCAACCACAACATCAATCGAGTCGATAAGCGCATCGATGTTGTGGGGGCCAATCTCGGCATCAATAGCCTCAATCCGGATATTGGAAGCGCTTCTGGCAAGATGTCTCTGACCAGCCTCAACTTTACTCAAGCCGTTGGCCACATCACACTCGTCATAAAGGATTTGACGATGTAAGTTGTGGATTTCAGGAAAATCCCTGTCTACAATTCGAATAAAACCGACACCGGCTCGCGCCAGTAATATGGAGATCAATGATCCCAACGCCCCCTGGCCGGTAACCAGGACTCGCGCAGACTCTATCCTCGACTGGCCTGACTCGCCAATAACATTCAGAAGTGTGTGACGATCATATCTGGAAACAGAATTACCCATCTCTGCATTTGTCTCTTGTTCAATCGATGAAAAAACTTCCCGCTAGTAACTCGGGGGCTTTGGAGGTCTCTCGATGTCTTCCCATACTACTCCAAGTCGCTCCCTGAAAAATGGCCCAATCCGCTTGAATAACTGAGGCCAATGAGCCTGAGTTTTTCCAATACTATCAAAAATTTCACTGATAAATATTGGCAATCTAGCCAGTTCATCTTTTGGGATGAATGAAACAGCCCCGAGTCTTATAGATCTGTTCAGGCTGTCTATGTTGATGGCGTGGGCTGTCAGCATGGCAGCGGGCAAATTTCTCTTACGGCACTCTTCCAGAAGATCAAAACCGCTAACACCCATGATGTCCAGGATCACCAAATCAAAACTGTCGTTCAGAATATAATTTAACCCCGCATCAAAATTTCCAGCGGTTTCAACTTGGCACTCAGGCAATTGTTCCTTGATAACTTCAAGAATATCCGGTTCATCGTCAACAGCAAGAATTCTCTTCCCTCTCATGATCTCTGATGTCGACATGGCGCTCTCCTGAAACATGTCAGTTCATGAAGGTGAACATAAGTTGTACCATTGTGTTACCATTGAAAATCATGTGACGATCTCAATTGTGTCTTTAGAAAGTTAAATAATCCGAACAAAACTGTCAAATTTTTTCCTTACTAATATTTCCGGACCTAACACGACTTTTTTGCCTGACCTGAATTGAAACCGAAAAAAATAGTTCATCAAAAACAAAGAAGTAATATCATAACTATTGGGCATATATTCATAATAATGAATTACAGACTCAAATAAGCTCATCACATCAAGAATGCAGATTTAGAAGGCCTCGCAAATAGAAATGCGTCGGATTTTTCGAATTAACTGAATTCAGTGAATAGTTTTTGTTGGTAAGCTATGCTATAATTGATAATTATTGATCAAAGCGCTGGTAGAGATGATCTGTAAGTTAGATAACATATTGATGGCAATACTGTTTGTGGCTGTTTTTGTCGTTTGGGGTGATCAATGTTTTGGGCAGAATTTTCCGTTCATGGTTCCTGAAGCCCCCGAGTTTGATTCCCCTGATTCCATGGAAAAACCTCCGTCATCGAGTAGACCGATTGATCAGAACAAACCCTTCCGGTCCAATTCAGGAAACCTCAAACCGCAGTTCGAAGTTGGCTCGATGATGCCATCCAATGTTCCCGAGGCCCCGGTATCGAATAATGATTATTCGGCTTCTTACAGGCCTGGTCCCGTCAGAACGCCTGCTGCGGAAACGCAACAAGCTCCGCCCGCCATGGCCCAACCCCAAAAACCAGTAGCCTCAATACCGCCACAAGGCTCAGCTACGGGTATGCGACCTCAAACTGACTGTTCTGAGTTTCCCATGCTGATAGCTCGTTCCAAATCAGATATGGAAATGCAGATGACCTCTCGTCATTACCTGACGTGTTTGATGCAGGGCGGCTGGTCGATGGAACAGGCCAGAGACCAGGTAATCAGAACCATTGAGACTGCATACAGGCCCGGCAGATAAAATTGAGCCCGATCATCTGAACCTCAAGCTCAAGCAGTCTATAAATAAAAAACAGAAAATCATCTCTCATGATGCGCCACAACACCTCTTAAATTTTTTTCCCGACCCACAGGGACACGCGGCATTCAGTGTGGGCCTGTCAGACCGAACGACTGTCGATTTAGGGCGAATCATTTTTTGGGCTTTCGCATTTTGAAATAGCGCATACAATGTGGCGCCTACCATGACTACCCATACGATGATGAGTCCAATATTTTCTGTTGTGTTGAACATGCCAGAACTGAGGAACCAGATCAACGCTGCTGTCCAGAGAACAATCCAGAACATTGCGTAGTAAGGGCTTTTTATTTTTTTCATTTAATTTTGCGCTTGCCTGTCCCAATATATTTTTTGATAAAGATTCCTTTACCAGAACATTATTGTCAAACAGTAAATCAGATTTGGGGTAAAATTATATATGTTCGCTAAAAGCCGGGTCAATATGCTATTAATATAAATTTGGACTAAAGGCGCACTTAAATTAAACTATTTGCTGTAGAAGGTGAGCGGTGAGTTTCTTATTCATAAACGTTAATCAGGATGTTGGCTGGGAGTCCTCAGAGAGTATTCCCATTTCCTTGGGTTATATACTGGCAAACTTGAAAGGAGCGGGTTTTGATGGGACTATTCTGGACGATCTCAGGGACAGTCCTCTGACTTTCAAGGCCCTGGATCAGGCAATATTGCGCCTGAACCCTGTGTTGATCGGTTTTACTGCTTATCAGAGCACCATAGACCGAATCAGGTTTTTAAGCAGGTATATCAAATCCCGTTACAGGAAGATTCTGATAGCCTTGGGGGGACCTCAAATCCCGTCGATGCCGTCTGACGCCCTGGAGGATCTGGATGACATCGATATTCTGGTTCGAGGTGAAGGCGAAGTAGTAATTCTTGACATAGCGCATGCCCTGAAAGCGAGTCAGTCTCTCGAAAATGTGAATGGTATAACTTACCGGCTCAACGCACGGATTATTGATCAGGCCCCAAATGTTGACGGTCCTGATGACCTCGACGTCTATCCGTCTCCCTATCTAAACAATATAATCAATCTTGACGGAAAAGATACCGCCATCCTTTTGTCATCGCGTGGATGCAAGAGCAACTGTTTTTTTTGTATAACTCCGTCCCTGTGCAAAGGAAAAATCAGATACCATTCGATTGAAAGAGTTATGCAGGAGATGGCGCATCTGTCCAAACAGGGCATTGAACGTTTTTGGTTTGCTGACCCCAATTTTACCGAGAACCGTCAGAGAACCCTAGATTTTGTGGAGAAGAAGATAGATCTTGGAATCGTTACACCTTTCTGGTTTCAAACCAGGAGTGATCTGATTGATGAGGAATTGCTTGAGGCTCTGAAAAAAAGCGGGGCTGACACAGTAGCCTTTGGATTGGAATCCGCTAGCCCTACGGTATTGAAAAATATCAACAAACGTCTGGATATTGGTCAACTCAGGAAAAATATCGAATACGCCAGGTCCATAGGATTAAATGCCGAGCTTTTCACTATTTACGGCTTGCCAGGCGAAACAGTGGATGATGCGCGAATAACCCTTGATTTCGTGAAATCCCTTGAGATACCGGTTGAACTGAATTCCGGTTCCCAGCAAATGCAGCTTTATTTCGGCTCAGCCTATGAAAGAAATCCTGGTCGATATTCGATAAAACCATTCCAAAAAAGGAAGCCGCGGTATCTGTCAGTTGGAGACAACTTCGAAACCACGGCAATGTCTTCATCTGAAATCAGAAAAGTCAGAAACTTGTGGGCCCTGGCAAATGAACAACTTGAAAGGGACGTTTATTATAAACAGCGGGTTTTTGAGATAATAGATTTTCTTTTGGAAAATAAACAGGATCTAGAGGATGAAATTCAGTATTACGCCTATGGGGCCCTATCTAGCGCTGCTATCGAAGAATTTGATTTGCTCGTCGGCTTTTTAAAAGGATATACAGGCAGGTCCTCTGGCGCGGATTCCTGCGTAGAGGACATAATCAGGGCGCTCAATTTTTTCAGGGAAACCCAGGAAGAGTCTGGTCCCTCAGATCGACTCATTTTTGATTCAAGGAGTTACATGGATGGGGTCCCCTTTACAGGAATATCGGGTAAATACTGGGATGTGCTCCTGGGGCATGGACTCTTGCTTCCGGAATTTGAGAGAGGACTGACCGGTGTCCAGTCAGGCCAGGAAGCAGAGTTTTCTTTTACGTTTCCCAATGATTACCACCAGGCGGAACTCCGCGAAAAAACAGTTGAGGTTCATGTCAAGATTCACAAGGTTTTCAAACCCGTGAAAGCAGAAACATTGGACGATGTTCTAAATCTTGACATTAGAAATCAGTATAAATTTGATGACCTGGATACTCTAAGAGATCAAAATGATATTCTCTACTATTTAACACTACGTGACATTGATCCTCATGATCTTCTTGGAACTCCCAGCCATTTCCTGACCTTGGCTCATCGCTTGGCCAAGCTTGGGAAACAGGATAAAATACGGGAACTTGCCTCTCTTGTTGCCAATAAGCCTCCTGCTTTGAGAGCCCTGGCGGACACTTTAGCAGCGGCAGGCAAATTCGAGTTGGCCCTCGAAAATTACGTTGACCAATCGGGAAACCTGGTGTCAGGGGTTTTGAAGCGGGTGCGATTGCTTATCAGATTGGGGCGCTCGCAACAGGCAATAAATCTGTTGAAGACCATCCCGGAATCTACGGATCTGGATTTCCAGGAAACGATGCTTGAATGCCTGAAGTCCGGCGCCTCTGATTGGGGACGAATACCTTCACTAGAGAAGCATGTCCTGGATCTCAGGGTAAAAAACGCGCTTGAAAAAGAGCTTATGTCGAGAAAGGGGCAGGCATCGAATCGCCCTTCAATACATGGATTTCCAACAGGTGAAGATTCAAGGTAGATATCTGCAAATGTGCGGTTGTTTTCTTATGAAGCCATGAGGAGATTGGAACAATATGAGCAGCGAAAATAGCGATCAAAAGTTTGTTACTTACCATAGAGAAGGTGAAATCGGTTTTCTAACGTTAAATCGCCCGGAAAAACGAAATGCCCTAAACCTTGCGGTTTGGGATTCGCTTCAACAGGCTGTGCTGGAGGCAGGAAAAGACGTCGAGGCTCGCGTAATCATAGTCCGTGGGGCTGGAAAATCTTTCTGTTCCGGTCTTGAGTTAAGTCCTGACAATGATTTGATAAAGATCATAACAGCAACTCCATCCGCAAAACAAAAGGTTGAATTTTTCAGGATGGTCAGGAAAATCCAGGCAGCGCACACTAGCTTGGAACAACTTCCCCAACCGACCATAGCAACTATCCACAGTCACTGTTTGGGAGCAGGCCTGGAGCTTGTGGTTTGCTGTGACATACGACTGTGTTCGGCAGACGCTACCTTTGCTCTGCCAGAGGCTCGTTTGGCAATTATCACCGACGTCGGTGGGTTGCAAAGACTGCCGAGGATTGTCGGCAGAGGACATGCCAGGGAAATAGCGTTCCGGGGCAACAGTTTTGACTCTAATAAGGCTCTGGCCATAAACCTGGTTAACGCTGTATATCCCGATCATGAAACCCTTGAAAAAGAGTCTCTGGCGATGGCCCGTGAAATCGCGGCCAACCCACCGTTGGCGGTTCAGGGGGCCAAGGAAGTTTTTCTTTTCAGCGATTATGGCCCTCTACGCCAATCCCTGGACTACAACTCTGCCAGATCATCCATGATTATGCCGTCAGAGGACATATTTGAAGCAATGGCCGCACATATCCAGAAGAGACATGGATTGTTCAAGGGGGCGTGACGGTTTGCCGATATTCCGTATAATTTGCGTTTTGACATATTAGGAGGATGTGTTGATAAAAAAACTTTTTGAACCCATACAAATTGGTCCTGTAGGTCTTCCCAACAGGGTGGTCATGACCGCCATGCATCTCAACTATTCGCCGAACGGCGAAGTGAATGATCAGTTCATTAATTTTTACGAGGCCCGGGCCGCTGGAGGCGCTGGTCTGATCATAGTGGGTGGGGCAGAAATTAATGATCAGGCTGCGGGTATTGACCTGATGCTGTCAATAAAAGACGACAGGAACATTCCTGGACTAAGATCATTTACCGACAGAATACACGAATATGAAACCAAAGTGGCGATTCAGTTATACATGGCTGGCGCTTACTCTTTTTGCAGTTTGAAAGGGTTGCCGATCCTGGCGCCGTCAGAATACACAAGCTATTTCACAAGGCAAAAAACCACCCCTATGACTCTTGATGATATTGAAAGGGTTCAGCATGATTTTGTGGAGGCGACCCGAAGAGCCAAAGAGGCCGGTTTTGACGCTGTTGAGGTAATTGCTTCTGCTGGGTACCTGATCTGTCAGTTTCTTTCCCCAAAGACAAACAAGCGGGAAGATCAATATGGCGGTTCGCTTGAAAACCGTATGCGTTTTGGGTTGGAAACGATATCCAGGGTCAGGGAAGCCGCTGGTCCGGATATGGCGGTCATAGTCAGAGTCGCAGGTAATGACTTTGTTCCGGGCAGCCACACCAACAAGGAGTCGAGGGTGTTTGCCGCTGCGGCTCAAAACGCGGGAGCGGACTGTATAAATGTTACGGGTGGTTGGCACGAAAGTCGTGTGCCTCAGATCACTATGGATCTTCCACACGCCGGTTACGTGTACCTGGCCGGTGGCATAAAGGAAAATGTTTCAGTTCCAGTAGTTGGCTGTAATCGAATTAACGACCCATACGTGGCCGAGGAAGTCTTGAAAGAGGGCGTAGCCGATCTGGTCGGTGTAGCCCGAGGCCTGATAGCTGATCCCGATTTTGTGAACAAGGCAAAGTCCGGCAAGTCCGATGAAATTCGCAGGTGTGTCGCCTGCAACCAGAAATGTTTTGACCATGTGTTTGCCCTTCAGCCGGTGGGTTGCCTGGTGAATCCCCGAGCCGGGAAAGAATCTAAAACGGTTATCAAGCCTACCGAAAACAGGAAAAAGATTGTAGTGGCCGGAGCTGGGCCGGCTGGTTGCGAGTTCGCGCTAAGGGCCGCCGAAAGAGGTCACAAAGTCATACTTTGTGACCAGGAGAGCGAAATCGGCGGGCAGGTTTATTGGGCGGCCAATGCTACCAAGAAAACCGATTTTCACTATATTCTTGATTATTACAAAGCAGTTCTTCCACGTCGAGGTGTGGAAACAAGGCTGCAAACAGAAGTAACATCAGACATGATCGCAACAGAAAAGCCGGACATGGTTGTGGTCGCCACAGGAGCCGCCCCTTTCAAACCCCCAATTGAAGCCGTAGAAGCCCCCTACGTTTATCAAAGCTGGGATGTTCTCAAAGGAAATGCGCAAACCGGCAAGAACGTCGTAATAGTGGGAGGTGGTTCTGTTGGTCTTGAAACAGCCATATTCCTTGCAGAAAAAGGAACTATTTCCCCTCAGCAGCTCTATTTCCTGACCGTTCATCAGGCGGAAACCCAGGAAACGCTCAGAGAACTCGCTCTAAAGGGAATCAAGAACGTCACCGTGATCGAGATGACAAGAAGAATGGGGCAGGATGTAGGCCCTTCAACCAGATGGGTAATAATGAAAGAACTGGAATTGCGAGGCGTAAAGCTTGTTACTCAGGCCAAGATGAAGGAAATTCACGAGAAACAGGTCATATATACAGGACAGGATGGCGTGGACGTCTCAATTGTGGCTGATTCAGTCGTCCTGGCGATGGGATCAAGACCCGAAAACTCACTGGCAAAAGCGCTTGAATTATCTGGAGTTGAGGTTCACGTTATTGGTGACGCCAAAAGATGCGGACGAATAGGAAACGCTATAGATGATGGTTTTGCCCTGGGAACGACCGTTTAGGAATCGAACCGAGGCCCTTTCTCCTGAAAAGTTGTCCGAAAGCAGAGAGGCAATGATGACGGCATCAGGCGATACCGGTCATTGCCTCTTTTTCACGTTTCTTCAAACTGTGATTGCAACTGGCATGTCGGTCTGCGCCTAAATGTTTACCCTATTTTTCCGGAGTTGATCCAGATGTAGATTGATCCAGAACATCAATCGATTGACAGGAGTCAGGTCAAAATTGTTTTTTCATTGAACAACTCTCAGGAATCGGACTGCTGTCTGGGAATGACAGGCGCTGCGTCATCAATCTGAAATCCTGTGAACTGAAGCCTGTTGAATCTACACGAATCTATACATTTCCCACAGTTAACACATAACAGGTTGCCCGCTTCCCTGTATGGCGCCAGTCCCATGGGGCAAGCCGATAAGCATGACCTTTCCTTACAGCACGGGGTGGTTTGGGGGCGGGATTTTGAAATGACTTTCATTGTAACGGATGTTCGAAAGAGAGATATGATAGAACCAGTGGGACACAATACTCTGCACCATATCTTGGGTAAGAAACTCAACTGAAGTACGAGAAGGATCACAACAAACCAAAACTCTAATGATACGGCCCTTTCCTTGACAATCATCATGGCCTCTGCGCTCATGATTGCTGGAGCGTTTATGTAGTTGAGCACAGGGATTCCAACAGCTCCGGCAAGGGCAGTCCCACATATTAAAAAGGAAAAACGCGTCAAGTTGGCTGAAAACGCCTTTTCAATGGTTGCAGATGACTTCGGGGGCCTCCTGAAAAGAATCAGGCAAAGCTTGTTCCTTAACCAGTCAATGCCTTCGGATACAAAAAGATACGGACAAAGCCAGCCACACCAAAACCTGCCAAGTAGGATGGCCACGAGCAGCGGAAAGATCGCAGCCGTCATAAGAGGTACGGTGATTTCTCCGGCCGCAAAGATGGCCTGCAGGATGACCGATGGGTCGGCCACACCCAGACCACCGAAGTTAATTGCATAAAAAGTTCCAGTAATTACATAAATTTCAAAAATGTTCAGGACAGGAACCACAAACATCAAACCGAAAACAAGAAATTGTGTGGCCCTTCTGTAAGGTAGATACATTAATCCCAATCTCCCTTGATCCTGGGTTTCTCATACGGAAAGTCAAATTTTGGTTCCTGCCCACCGCTGTCAATCCTGTATTTCTGTTCGAGCAGACCCTCGCCGCTGAGAGGTTTCTGGGGTGAGGTTTCCCTGGACTGACTAATATCATAGTTAGATTTGGCCTTCTGAAAGTAAAACCCTGCCTCATCCACGCGGCCCATTCCCGCTGGGATAACATTGATAGCCCTTCCAGGCCTTGTAGGGCACCGTTCAACGCAAATCCCACACCCAACACACCCATCCAGAATTACGGGATACAGGTTGTCCTTTAAAGCAATGGCCCTGTCCTGTAACGGGCAAACATTGTAGCAGGTGTTGCATAACGCGCCTATTTTCTGAAGAGACTCTGTCGGAATGACATCATGCTCGAGGAAAAGGTGGCTGTAACAGATTGAAGGTTCAATCTTTGCTTTTCCCATTTTTACCTTGGGAGGTTCCTTGAGATTCCTGTCCAGAGCCCCTGTCGGACATAACCGGCAGCAGGCCATGCATAAATAACACGCTTTGGTTTCTGCAATTACATACGGCGTGCCTATCGTAGCGCTAAATCCGGCCCTCCTGATGGAATTGTAAGGGCAGACTTCCATGCAGCGGTTGCATCGTATGCACAAAGCCATAAACCTGACTTCGTCAACTGCGCCGGGAGGTCGTAACCGATTTACACGGTAATCGTTGATTATCGGGTTTTGTCTGTTGACAAAAATTCTCTTAAAAAAATCGAGGATTCCAGAACTCACTATTCTACTCACATAATATCAAGAATAAGAACAAATCTTAAAGCAAGAGCTGAATCGATTCCATACCCCGGTTCAATCTCGTGAGAGTCCCCTCATTTGTTCGACTTCGTCTTCAAAATTGATGTAAACATGGCCTATGTCAATTATCTCCGGAACGGCCATTCTTAAATGTCTGCAGAGTTCATCGAGTTCATCCTGGTTCTGCGCTTCAAAATTAACAATTAACTCCGATCCATTCTCAGAGCAAACCTGAAAAGTTATCTCAGGAAATTCACGGAGTCTTTCCAAGACGGTTTGAGAGTCACCGGGATTCACAAATATGGCGCTACCAGTGATGATCAATGTTAATGCCCATAATAAACAAAAAGGGTCAGGAGCCCGCAAAAAGCTGGCGAGCGTCCTAACCCGGGTAGGTTAAATCAGACGGATACGGGAAACGTAGCGTTCACATCACTTATAATTGTCATGTCAGCCACGTCCTTGGGGTCTCCAACTCTTTCGAGCTTTACAGCGCAGATTTTGAACTCAGGCTGTTTGGAGCCGTCATCGAAAGCGTCGATTGTTACCCTGTTGATCATTCTGTCCCAATCCTGGTCAAACCACGGAACGAACAGGATTCCAGGTAGGGAATTCTTGACGACATGAGCCGGCATTATGTTGAATCCGCGGCGGCTCACGATTTTGACCATGTCGCCATTATTGATTCCGTAAGCCTCGGCGTCCTTTGGATTAATTTCCACGTACGCGTTGGGTTTGGACCTGGCGATTTCGGGCACCCTCATGGTCATTGTGCCGGTGTGCCACTGTTCAATTGTACGACCGGTTGTCAGGAAGAAAGGAAAGTCTTTGTCCGGAGGCTCTTCCGCTCCCTTGTAAGGCCTCAGAAACACATTAGCCTTACCTTCGTGCTGCTTATCGCCGTAAAAATATATCATCGCCGTTGGAGGCACTTTTACGATTTCGGGCATGTTCATTATGGGGTCATGCCCCCTGACGTAGCGTCTAGCGGTCCCTGGGCTCTTTTCGTTGGGGCATGGCCACTGCAGACCCTCATCCATATCAAGCAATCGTTGCCTTGTGATGCCGTACAGCGTGTGTTCGGTCAACCTGACGCATTCCCTGTAATCGTCCCAGGCCATTCCGTAAGCGACGTTTGGATCATCCATATTCCAGGGAATCAGTCTTTCAAGTCCCATTCTCTTTGCCAGTTGTGCGGCTATCCACAAATCAGGTTTGGCCTCCCCTGGGGGTTCAACACATTTCGGAGTTACCTGACTCCTGCGCTCAGAGCAACCATATACGCCACCCTTTTCGTAAATAAACGCAGCAGGCAATATGACATCGGCCAACTGAGTGGTTCTCGTGGGGAAAATGTCCAACACCACGAGGAATCCATCCTTCATGCCCTTAAAAAATTTCGGGGCGTTTGGCAAGGATTGAGCCGGATTAGTAGTGGAAACCAGCATTGCCTTCAGCGGTTTGGACTGATCATCCTCGGAGCCGAGTTTTGCAAACATTTCCATGGTGTGGAAGCCGGGTTTGGGGTCAATCGAGCCGGCCGGTATCTTCCAGGATTTTTCGCAATCGGCTCTGGCCGCCGGGTCAGTAATTGCACGGGTTCCCGGAAGTAACTGGCATAGAGACCCGGTCTCCCTGACCCCACCGCAAGCATTGGGCTGTCCTGTAATAGAGAAAGAATCAGCGCCTTCCTTGCATATATTACCGGAGATGAGATGGAGGTTGTGAATCAGGTTGTTGGCCCACACCCCTCGAGTCCTCTGATTAAGACCCATGGTCCATAAACTCATGCTAGGGCTATGAGCTCCGAACAAGCGTGCGGCTTCCCGTATATTGGCCGCCGGGCACCTGGTAATTTTCTCGACGGCCTCAGGTGTGAACTGCTCCAGAAAATCAGAATATGCCTTAAAATCAACAACCTGCGAGCCGGTATGGAATCTGCACAGGTTGTCAATAAAGAATTTGTCTGTCCATCCGTTCTTTATTAGCTCTCTGGCCATACAGTGAAACACGGCCAGATCGGTGCCTGGGTCGGCAGGAAGCCAGACATCCGCAATTCGGGCTGTAGGCGTCAGCCGAGGTTCACAGACAATTATCTTGATGTTATCAGGATCTTTCATCTTTTGCCGGGCCACTCTTCTGAACAGAATCGGGTGGCACTCGGCAGTGTTGGAACCAACCAGGAAAAGAGTTCTCGCTTTTTCTATATCGGCATAAGATCCCGCCGGTTCATCCGTGCCGAAAGTGGTTATATATCCACCAACCGCTGAAGCCATACACAGTCTGGGGTTCCCTTCAACCATATTGGATTTGAAGCCACCCTTCCAAAGCTTGTTGAAAGTATAGCTTTCCTCGGTCATACATTGACCGGATCCATAATAGGCGACAGAATCCTTGCCGAACTTCTGGTGTAATTCCTTGAACTTGTTGGAAACCTTGTCAAGCGCTTCGTCCCAGCTCACTCGCTTGAACTTTCCATCATCACCTCGCACCATAGGGTACTTCAGACGATCAGGGTGATACATGCTTGTGTATCCCTTGAAACCCTTGACGCAAAGAAAACCAAAATTGGTAACAGCCTTGGGATTGCCCCTGAGTCCTACAAGCTGACCATTTCTAACTCCGGCAAAGATGCCGCAGCCAGTGCCGCAGAATCTGCAAGTTCCCTTTATCCATTTGTCAACTTCTATATCCTCTTGAGCCGAAACCGGTTTGGCAAACGGTATGTTCAAAGCTGCAGCGGCGAAACCGGCAGCCGATAACTTGATCATTTCTCTTCTGGATATGTTCATAAATCTTCCTCCGAGGCTTCGTCAGAATTTGAAAAGTTAAAATCCAGGCACGTTAAACCGATCTGCGCGGCCAGGAGAGAATTTTTCGTACTGTTGAATCTTGTGAACGGTGAACCAATGGGATTTATGACAAAACGAACAGTTTGTGACAAGCGATGCCGGCGGCAGGTTATGCGCCTGCTCGGAATGACAACCGATGCAGACAGACTTGTCCGGCCTGGCTCGATAGTTTAGAGCGTCACCGTGACATATTCCACATTTCACGTTGTTAATCCCGTGCTTCGAAGCCAGCCACTGATTATAGCTGGCTGGGGTCTCTTTTTTGTGACATTCCATGCAATCCTGCTTGCCAAACTGAACCCTATGGGCATCCGGTTTTTCACCAGGCGCCAGAGGGGGAGCTGTAAACTCCTTCCACTTGGGATCCAATCCGCCGGGTTTACCTGCAGTTGTTGAGGCGTTAGGAGCGACGGGCTCGGCAGCCTTCAAGGAAAAGGAAAGGCTAGCAATTAGCCCTGTTATGATCAAGAAGTAGACGGCGCGTTTCATGTTCCGTTCCTCTCACCATTTTGTTTTATTCTATAAATTGCGTAAGGCCAGTATTCTTATCTACTTTATGTTGTTGCCGGAGCGAACGGCTTCCACCAGAGCTGGAGTCGCTGCGGCGCCAATGGCTACCAGAGCGTCGGCAGCCCTTCTTGAGGCTTCCTGATTGGGCTCTTTCAAAACCTTTATCAGGGGTAGCACAGCAGGCTTACCAATAAGAGACAATGCCCTGACCGCCTGGTCCGACGCCGGTCCCTGTTTTTTTAGTGATGCGACTAACGGTTCGACGGCAGGAGCTCCGATTCTCGCCAGCGCCTCAGACGCGGCGTTCGCAACCCTTGCATTGCCGCTATCAATAGACTTGACTAAAATCGGAATGCTGTCTACGCCGAAACTTGCCAGGGCAGTCACCGCTGCATCCCTGGTTTTATTGCTCTCATCACCAAGCAGATTAGCGAGTTCTGTCGAAGACGCCTTGGCCGACGAACCAATGACCATTAATGCCAAGACAGCCGCCTCTCTTACGAGCGGGTCCTTGTCTTTCAGCGAGCCAACCAGCGAAGGTAACGCCACCTCAGCCTCCGCCCCAAATTCTGCTATCGCATTCACGGCGCCGAGACGAACAAATTCTGACTGATTTTTCAGAGCCGTAACCAGGGCCGGGAGAGCGTCCTTTGGAGATATCTTAAGACCTTTCAGTTCAGAAATCGCGTTGGACGCCACTGAGGGGTCAGGGCTGTTCAAATCCTTCAGCAGATCGTAAACAGTCCGGCCTGCGGCGTTCTGCTTCGTATCGGCGGATATGGCCTCACTGATTCCACATAAAAATATCGATGAAACAACTATAAGGGTTGAAAACATTCTCAACCACGATTTTGCCAACCTGACGAACTCAAAAACATCTGCCCTTGGCATGTTAGGCCCTCTCAGAGGCTAAACCGGCTGCCTTAGAACTGTACTTTGTGAACTCTCCGGTCTCAATAGGGAGTATAATTTTAAGGTTGATGGTAAGTATGAGCAGACCGATTGCCCAAATACCCAGCGATACCATGATCTCCAGGGTGGTTGGCGCGTATTCCCAAACTTCACCTAACGGGGCCGGAATAAAACCCGGTATGATCAGTCCCATCCCTTTTTCAATCCATATCCCGATGATGATCAAAACACACCCGAGGTTTAGCGTCAAAAACCTCTTGCGTGTGAAAGGAACGAGGAAAATAAGGAATGCTACTACATTGAAGGCAAAAGCGGTCCAAATCCATGGAACCAGCCTACCTTTACCATCCATTCCGAGATACAAATACTTAAGCGGGGACAAATGGTGGGTATCAGAGTAGAGTTCCTTGAAGAACTCGGCTCCGAGAAGGAACAGGTTGATCGCCATGGCGATGCAAATCATTTCGGCGATTTTGTGTAGCGCCTCATCCTTCACGTGAAATTTTGTGTAATGACGCACAATCTGGAACAGGAGTATGATCAGCGCAGGCCCTGAACAAAATGCTGACGCCAGGAACCTTGGGGCCAGAATGGACGCATTCCAGAAAGGCCTGGCAGCCAAACCGTTGTATATGAAAGCCGTGACGGTATGGATGCTCACGGCCCACGGTATTGACAGAAGAATGAAAGGAAGCAGGAACCTGTAATTGACAGGCCTTTCATTATAGGCCTTGTAGATAATATAACCGGGGATGAGGAGGTTCAGAACCAAATACCCGTTTAGAACCACGATATCCCAGCCGAGCAGGGACTTTGGAAGGTTAAGGATCCCAAGCCCGGGCAATAAATGCCAGATCCGATCCGGTCTGCCCAAGTCGGCTGTAACAAACATCATGCACATCAGCAAGGCGCTGATCGCAAGAATCTCGCCTACGATGACGATATCCTTGATTGGACCAAAATCATACAGATAGGCGGGAATGATCAGCAAGACGGCCGCTGCGGCAACTCCGACCAGAAAGGTAAAGTTGCCCAGGTAAAAGCCCCAAGAAACATAACTCGTCATGCCCGTAGCGATGAGGCCCACCTCCAGCTGCTTGATATAACTACTAATGCCGATGACAGCCAGAACCAGCAGCAGGGTAACCCACGCATAGTACAGTGGAGGTCCTGTCAGTATCCTTTTAACGGCTTGGACTATGAAACTTTTCATCTTGGCCCTCACCAGTTACGTTGCAAAGAAATAATAGAATTTGGGTTGGGTATTTAATTCAGATTTGAGACGGAACACCCTCTTGTTTCGAATTATTTTGCTAATTTCACTATCGGGGTCGAGAAGATTTCCGAATTTTCGGGCCCCGACGGGACAGACTTCGACGCACGCAGGATATTTTCCAACTCTAACTCTCTGAATGCAAAAAGTACATTTTTCGACCACGTTTTTCATTCTTGGCCGATTACCCAGATAATGTGTCACGGGGTTAATTTTGTCTGCAGGGATAACTGGTTCCGCAAAGTTGAACCAACGCCCCATGTAAGGGCAGGCGGCCATGCAGTAACGACATCCTATGCACCAGTTGTAATCGACAACCACGATTCCATCAGGCTCTGTCCAGGTCGCCCTGACAGGACAAACCTTGGTGCAGGGCGGGTTAGCGCAGTGCTGGCACTGAACGGGCATGTAATAGTATCCGTCCTGGGGAACTTCCTGGGGATCGTAGTAGATAGTGGAGTGTTCAAAATCCATATCACCGTCTTTAAACTGTAATACGCGTATGTACTGAATCTGCGGGTCTCTGGACTGATTGTTTTCCTCCACGCACGCATAAACGCATCTACGACAGCCTATACACCTCTGAATATCAAGGGCATATCCAAAGAGTGAGTTATCAATCGGTCCCTCGGTCCCTACTACGAAGTCCTTGCCATATTTTTCCCGATATTCTTTTTTTAATCGCTCTACGGTTTGATCAATCTCTTCTTTGGTCATCCTCTGAAAATTATTTTGGACAAATTCCTGCCAGGAGCAGGAACTTACCGCCAGCATGCCAAGGACACTTGCGACTCCCGCCAGGAATGTCCTTCGATCAGGAAGCTCATTCTTTCCCTCAAGGTTCGATGAGGTTCCCTGATTGTCGTAAGGACGATCTCCCGACAATGAGTCTGGGTCAGATGATTTGTCATATCTCATCGTAGCAACCCTTAATGCTTGGCTTGAACTTCAATTGGAGTCCAAGGTTTTTTGGGTGGGGGCATAGGCGCCATCGGTTTAAATTTGGGATTGTGAGGGTCGTGGCATGTTATGCACAAATAGTAATTCTTGGTTCCATTCCATGATCCTGTGCGTTTTCCATGTATCCCGTCGCGCCAATCCCTGTAAATGGTGCCGTGACATTTGCCGCATAGCAGATACGACTGTTCAAATTCGATATTCTTGCCGTCGCTTAATGGCAGCAAATAGTTTCGGTTGTCAGGATGATGGCAGTCCAGACACCAGAGCCTTATCCCACCATGATTTAATCGTATATTATTATGAACTAAAAGGTCTTCCCGACGTTTGAAATTGACCGGAAAGTCTTTCTCCGGTCCGTGACACGCCCTGCAAGGCGTAATAGTCTGAGGCAAAGGCCTCAATGGCACGGGAAACTCCTGGTCAGAAGTCGGGGCCTGTATGGCCTTTAGAGCTTCGGCATCCTCCTGGATTTGCGCTATCGCCAGTCCAGGGCCGGTTTCAATACAGGCTCCAACAATTCCTATGACCAATGCCGTGACTAGAGGTATGAATATTTTAGGTTTCATGACTCAGCCCTTGTTTAACAACCACAGGATGGTCGATGATCATTTAACCTCTTTGCCGCCGTATCTCTGCTGATAATACGATTCAATTTTCTGCAGCTCTTCTTTGCTCATTCCATCCTTGTACCATTTATGCAACGGATCCTTGTAAACCATTTCATTGAGGATGGGGGCCGCCTGCTCTTTTCCACCCATAAGTTTTTCAACTTCTGGGATGAAATTGTTGTAGAAATGTTTGGCGACTTCATACATGCCATGCCACCAGGCATAATCAGGCCCCATCATGGAGGCGCCGTGACGAGCGCGTCGGCCCTCATGATGCCATAATTCGTAATAAATCCAGTCAAGCTTGTCATCAAAGTCGGCTTTGGTCAATTTCCCGAGATCTATGAGCTTTTGACGGACATTAGTGGCCGGGATTGCGAACTTGTTGTTATAGAGATCGACCAGATCGTCGAACTGTGTGTAGAAACTGTTGACCATGAAGTCGCCATGGCACTGTTTGCAAACATCCTGCATTCGGTCTCGTCGCTCTTTCCACTGCGTGAGTTTTTTGGAAACCGCTGGTCGCAATGTCCATGAAATACGGGCGCCAACTTCATGAGTGGCCGGTTGGTTCGGAGTGGCGCTCATGTGACAGGTTGCGCATGTGGCTGTATCCTGATAATCAACCCCCACTATCCACTCACTTCTGTCCATATTCATTTTATCGCGGAACGCCTGATAGAGTATGCCGTGTTTCGACTCCTGGTAAACTTCTATCTGCGGGTGATCTGGACCGAGATGGCATTTACCGCACGCGTCAGGTCTTCTGGCCTGCTCTACGGAGAATCTGTGGCGAGTATGGCAGGCGGCGCAACTACCCTTGCTGCCATCAGGATTGATTCTTCCGATGCCGGTGTTCGGCCAGGTTGAAGGGTCAAGCTTACCGTTGGCAAGAACCTTTACGTTCGATCCATGGCATTGACGGCATCCCGTTGACACCGCAGCGGGGCCCCCAACAACTGAACCAAGGTAATTGTCCTGTGAATTCAGTATGTCAGCGCCCTTGGCATGATGCGACCCCTGTTGTTGATCGAACTGTTCCTTGTGACATTTTGAGCAATCTTTGGGAGAGACAATCGTGGCTATCCAGAAACCTCGATGGTCATAGCCGTCCGGATCGCCAGCTACCTTATCGGTTTTCTTTTCCGCTTTGTGGCAATCGTAGCAGTTGACTCCGGCCTGTCCCATGCGCCCCATACGCCAAAGCTTGTAAAGTCCTGGCGTCTTCAGTTCATGACACTTGATACACACCTGTCCTTCAGGCGAACCGTAAAGCTTGGGATCAACCTTTACGGCGGCGTTTGCCCACCAAGAACTCACAATCACCGCCAGTGCGACCATCAAAAAAATTCTTCGCATGACTCAAACTCCCTATGGCTCAAGTTTTAGCAGGTTATGACTTGGGTTCCCCCGAGACTAATTTATGAAATCCGTGTACTACATCTCTTACGAACTCTATAAGAAAGACCACCTCAAAGGGCTATCGATAGAGCCAGACCAAAATTATCTCCGATTATGCTACGTGTTCGTGTAAATGTGCTGTAAAAGCGTGTAAAGAAGTTGTAATTTTTGGACCCGGTAAATTCACCGCTGTGTTTAACCACGCCCTGTTGTCAACACCATTGCTTATTATGTATACAGTCAAGGAAGAAATCTGAAAAACCCCAATATCAATAAAATATTTTAAACGGCTCAATATAGCAAGTTTTTTTGTTTGTTCCTCAGAGGCGCCAGGAAAACTTTCTGAAAGATCCCTCAGGGTTCGACCTGAAATTACGAATGAATTTCGCCGGTGATCAAACCGCTCAATTGCTTGATCCTGACTGCGCGCAACCGCTCCATCAGGAGTATGCCGCGGTTCGCAAGCATTTGGTCAATTAATGACACCACTGCAATTGATTCTCTTGATTGACGCCGGCATATTTACTTGTTAGATTTTTGCACCGAATGTTTCGGTTAATATTCAGCCGCAAGTGTACATAAGGCGTCTCGTGATGGTGGGTAAAATTTCATTTTCTGGCGCTGGAATATCTTTCAAGTTCCTTATAGTGAGCGCTTCAGCGATCATTGCGATTTTTGCAGTGCTTTTGACCTGGTTCTGGAATTTGCAGACCGAGCATATCATGGAGCAGGTCCGAAAACAGGCGGTGATATTATACAAGCAGATAATACTCACCAGGCACTGGGTGTCGGAAAATAACGGTATTCTCGTTCAGAAAACCGAACACATGGGCTCGAATCCATATTTGATGGAACCTGATGTGATGACCCCCGATGGAGTAACTTACACGAAGGTAACTCCATCAATATTGACGACTTTACTTTCCCAGAAAGCCCAGACGAGCGATCTGTACTGGTTCAGGCTCACTAACAATACCTATCTGAACCCAAAAAACGCGCCGGATGATATTGAAAAAAAAGCATTGAAAATTTTTAACACGAACGGTTCAGAAGGCATCTTTGAGACGGATGTTGTCAACGGCAAGCCTACCTTGAGGTATTTGGCCCCTGTTTTTGTGACCAGTGATTGTGTCCAATGTCATGCTGAACAGGCCGGCAAAGTTGGAGACATTGGAGGTTGTCTCAGTGTTTTTGTTCCAATAGAAGGAGCGCAGGCGGCAATAAAAAAGAATTCGATAGTGGTTTTTGGAGGTGGGATGGGATTGGCCATGTCGCTGGTCGGATTATTGTACATTATCTCCAGATCACTCGTTTTCAAAAGAATCGGTGAAATACATAACGCAATTAGCCTGATAGATGTAAACAGGGGGATTCTGTCGGTAAACCATTCTGGTGACGAACTGAAAGAAATTTCTGATTTTTGTTATATGCTGGACAAAAAACTGCGTACCGAACACGATGAGCTTGAACTCAGAATCAAGGAGGCCACTCAGGATTTATCCCTTACCAAGGACAGGCTTGAAACAGCCAATAAGGAACTTGAAATCCTAAACAAGGCAAAAACGGATTTCTTTTCGGATATTTCCCATGAACTTCGTACTCCCCTGACAGCAATAAAAGGCGCTGCTGACATCATTTCTCGCAAATACCCGTCGGAGTCTCCCCAGTATGTCGAAATAATAAGGAGAAATACTGATCACCTGACAAAACTGGTGGTGGATTTTCTGGACTATTCCAAAATTGAAACAGGACATCTCGAACTCGATCTGAAAGAATATTCTATCAGGGACATTATCGACGAGGCTCTAAAGTCTTCTGAATCAGAAGCGTCAAGAAAATCAGTCATTTTTGTCAACAATGCTGATGATATAAGGTTTTGCTTTGATTCTACACGAATGTTTCAGGTAATGACCAACCTGTTGTCAAATGCGGTAAAGTTTTCACCGGAAAATGGGAAAATTACCCTGACTGCAGAAAAAACGGGAGAAGGACAGGTTAAGGTTGTAGTTGAGGATCAGGGCCCTGGAGTGCCAAGGGAGCATCAAGACGATATATTCAGAAAATTTTACCAAATCATGGATGAAAAAGGATATTCTTTTCACAAAGGTTCGTCTGGAATCGGACTTGCCATTTGCAAGGGTCTGATTGAAGCGCATGGCGGTCGTATATGGGTCGAAAGCAAGTCCAGTCAGGGCGCCAGGTTTGTCCTGCAAATACCGATGAGGCAACCAAGGTGACTCAGTCCAGGATATTGCTAGTCGATGATGACGCTGACATTGCCCTGATCATCAAGGACAATCTTGAACTGGATGGCTATTTCGTCAGTGTCGCGTCTAACGGGAAAACTGCTCTAAGTTTTTTTGGTTCGGATAACTTCGACCTTATTATTCTGGATCTGTCGCTTCCAGACATGGACGGTTTGCAAATCTGCAGGGTTATTCGGGAAAAGTCGGCTATTCCTGTAATAATGCTGACGGCTCGCGACAGGGTTCCTGACAAAGTGTTAGGTTTTGAATGCGGCGCTGATGATTATGTGGTCAAACCTTTTGATTACCTTGAACTGGCGGCCCGTATCAAAGCCTGCCTCAGACGTAGGGTTCCGGACACCCCGGCGTGTCAGGTCATCCAGGTAGGTGAAATCAAAATAGACACCGCAAAAAATATGGTCTGGAAAAATGACGATCCGATTAACCTTACCAAAAGGGAATTTCTATTGTTGTCATTTATGGCAAGAAATTCAGGAAAAGTTCTGGACAGGAGGCTGATTCGGGAAAAAATATGGCCCAAAGCCGAACTTTATAATGACAGCAGATCGATTGATGTTCACATTCAGCATTTGAGGTCAAAACTGGAAGAAAAGCCTGCAAACCCTAAATATATCCGAACGGTTCAAGGCGTTGGCTACATATTTTGTGGCGATGAAGAATAATCCTTGGTTTTTTTGAAAAGTCAGGCAATGTTACCATGAAAAATGAACAGGCCTTTTTCTCTGAGGCTTTAGGTTCAGGTTTGAACCTCTCTTTAACGGGTTTTGAAGAATATCTGAGGGATGAATCCAGGTTCGTCGGTTTCGCTACCGGTTTCATAAGAGCCAGACACGAAAACGATGTCATAACTTCAATAGCTCTTGCAAATCGCTTCCAGATACCGCTGACGGTTGTTTCAGGCAAAACATCCATTACCGGGGCTTCAGCTCCTCATGGTGGAGTAATTCTCAGCGTGCGCGATTTAAACAATGTTGATGAAAATGATTTTAGCCTGGTTGGTCCCGGAGCCATCCTCAAGGACTACAAAAAACTTGTTGAATCAAAGGGCTTTTTTTATCCTCCAGACCCGACTTCAGAGGATTCATGCTGCATTGGCGGAACCATTGCATGTAACGCGTCAGGCTCGCTGAGCTATCTTTACGGCCCTACCAGGGACTATATACAGGGACTCAGGGTAGTTTTGCCATCAGGAATAGTGCTGAATATTGCGCGAGGAGAGGTTTTTGCCGAAAACGGAGTCTTCAGACCCGAGGGAACTGATTCATCCGGTCGTCCCGTCACCGATTTAACAATTCCCGCGCCATCAATATCACAGGCCCCATGGAGAATGGTGAAAAACGCCGCAGGTCTATTCTCCCAAGATAAAATGGACCTGATAGATCTCTTCATTGGTGGAGAAGGCGTGTTGGGTGTCATTGTTCAGGCCAGGACAAAATTACTCGCGAAGCGTTACCCTTACTTCGCTCTCATGATCTTTACACCGTCCAGAAAATCGACAGTAACGCTAGTGCGGACCCTGGACAGACTGAAGAAACTCTTCCATGACAGGTCTTGTTTGACCTCCGGAAATTCAGACCTGAATCAAGAGCCATTCCTCCCGGAAGATATTGGGGATTTGACAGATTTCAGCAAAATTTGTCCGTCCTGCATGGAATGGTTTGGCGCCTCGACTTCATCATTGCTTGGCGGAGATAGGGGCAAAAAGATCGAACAATTTTACGGAGCGCTCTATGTGGAACAGGAATACAGCGATGATGAAGACATGTCAGACAAACTTACCCACTGGTCCAAACTCATAGATCTTTTTAACATGTCAGATGAGCTTGGCCCGATGCAAACTGAAGCAGCGCTTGATGAAAAACATTTAAGGGCGCTCAGGCAAGACCGCATCAGGATTCCGGAAAGACTCAACGAATTGATAAAACCAGGGCTTAGAAAAATAGGGACCGACCTTTCGGTCTCCATGGAAAAATTGGACTTGCTAATGAAACTATATGATGAAAAATTGCCCAAGGGTATCTCCTATATTTTTGGACATATCGGAAACGCGCATCTCCACGCAAACATCGTGGCGCGCAACCCTGATGAAATAAAACAGTTTACTGAGCTCCACCAGGAACTTGCCAGACATGTTTGCTCCATCGGAGGCAGTGTTTCCGGAGAACACGGCATTGGAAAACTCAAGAAAGAACTTCTGAAAACCATGATCGGGGAACATGGAATCAATGAAATCAGGAAAGTAAAAACAGCGCTTGACCCTTTTGGAATTTTGAACCCAGGAAACATGATTGACTGAAAAAGCCTCATCCGTAAGTATTCGCACAGGAATCAGTCAAGTCGAATGACATAATCATGCCAGCGTAATTCAAAGGTTGAATTGAGAGGTAGGACATGGCGAAAGGCCTTTTAATAGTCAACACCGGGGACGGCAAAGGCAAGACTACCGCCGCGCTAGGCCAGGTCTTCAGGGCCTTGGGGCACGGATTCAGGATTTGCGTTATTCAATTCATAAAAGGATCCTGGAAGTATGGGGAACTCGAAGCAGGGAAACAATTCCCGGATCAGCTCGAAATACACGTAATGGGAAGAGGTTTCACCTGGAAATCCGAAGATATTGATAAAGATATCAAGGTTGCCCAAGAAGCATGGGATTTTGCCAAACAAGTCGTTTTATCCAATAAATATGACTTGATAGTGCTTGACGAGCTTACATATCTGATAAGTTACGGCATGGTTGCTGAAGAAGAGGTGGTCAATTTCCTGAAGCTCAGGCCAGAAAAACTTCACGTCGTAGTGACGGGCCGCGGCGCCTCGCAATCGCTGATGGATGCAGCCGATCTGGTTACCGAGATGAAGGATATAAAGCATCCATTCGCCGCTGGGGTCAAGGCGCAACCAGGAATCGAATTTTGATATGCCCAAAAAAAAGTAGCCCGTTCGGAAACGGGCCAAAGGAAGGATTAGGTTTGGTTTGTCGCTGGAAATGGAATCAATCATTTTATGAACAAGTTGTCAAGTTTTTTTAAATCAAAATATCTTTATTTATAACTCAGTTTATAGCTTCATTTTGCAACTAACTATAACAACTATACATATTCTAACGTATTTATTTTGAAACATTTCCGGATTGCGCGGTTGCAACCGCGCCAGTGAGCGCGTATACTATCAGAGGTTATGATTCGTAATCTTGAATGAATAGGTTTTTCTGGAAGAACCTTAAACTGGCACAGGAGATTCAAATGACAAGAATGATAGTTTTAGCTGCAAGCCTGGTATTGCTTTTGACGTCTGCAGGTTTTGCCAAAAGCTCCTCAGACATGTTCGGCGGCACAACGACCAAATCGAAGTCAACGAGCGGTGTGACCAACAAGAGTTCCGGCCCAAAATCGGGAAATGTTCAACCTGGCTCTCTTTCGGGTACAAAGAATCAATCCAAGCCCAAGAAGGCCAAAGCGACGGTAGGCGGTCCGTCAAAAAAGGGCGCAACAGATCCGTTAAGCGGTAAGTCGGGCTCAAAGACTCGTTAGATCCTGACAATTAATCTTAATTCCAAAGAGATACATTAAGGTATTTATCAAGAGCAAGGTTTTGATAAATGGTAGATAATGCGTTCTGCCATAGAGATATGAATGAACCTGTGTTGAGTGATGTTTTTGAGGCGCTTGGGTTCATGGTAATGGAACCGTTAGGTTCTTCACGCTACAGGCTCATCGGTAAGGCGCCCGACTGGTTCTCCGGAATTTTTGGAGCCAAGTCTCTGGAAGGTAATGAAATAGGTCTGGAGAATATATCCCCGTTTACAGAGCATTTTGGTCCTGTTGCTGAGCAGTTCTGGTCGGAAGGGGACGCTGAACCACTCAAATCCGGAGCGTGGGTAGAAATCGACGAAAAGGGTGATGAAGTAAACCTGGAGCTTGTGGCGATGAACCTCAAGGGCAAACCGGTAATGCTTCTTCAGTTGCTGGGTCGGGATCATGCAGAGAAGAGGGAGTTGCTTCAGCGCTTTCGCGAAAAGGGCCTGGATTACGAGATTCTCTTCAAGACCCAGCGCGCATTGCGCATTGCTCACGATTTGCTCTTGGTCAAACAGAGAAAACTGAAGGAAGATCTTGCGGCGGCGGCAGAGATTCAGCGGCGCTTTCTTCCCAGGGACATGCCGCATACCCGTAATGTTAGGCTGGCTTTCAAGTTCAGACCATGCTCGTCAATTGCCGGCGATATGTTTAACGTTGTTGAGCTCGATGAGGACAACATAGCCATATACATTCTGGACGTAAGTGGCCATGGCGCTCCTGCAGCCATGATGGCGGTTTCTGTTTGTCAAATGCTACAGCTTCATTCGGGTCTCATTTTAAGACCCCAGCCACACGACCCCAATGCCAGATCCATTGTGTCACCCAATGAAGTTCTTGACAACCTTGACCTGGAATTTCCAATAGAACGTTTTGACAAATATTTCACAATGTTTTATGCAGTTCTTAATTGTAATGAACATTTGCTGACTTACAGCAACGCAGGTCATCCGTTGCCAATTATTGTCCACAGGGATGGAGCGTTGGGTGTTCTGGACAAGGGTGGAACGATAATTGGACTAGGAGGTTTGATTCCGTTTGAACAGGGACAGGCTCACCTGGAAGCAGGGGACAAGATTTTGCTCTACAGCGATGGTGTGACAGAGCTCGAAAATGGAAATGGTGAAGCTTACGGAATGGAACGTCTGCAGCAGGCGCTTGTTGAACATCACTCCCAGCCGGTGGATCAACTCCTAGATTCCATTCAGAATCATTTGACCAATTTTCTGGGGAATGCCAAACCTCAGGATGACATCAGCCTTCTTGGGCTCGAAATTACAGGCGACTGAGAAGTCCTCTTTCATTACGGCGTGACGAAATCCAATAGTTGATCATAAGACTAATCCGTAGACAGACCAGTTCGATTTCAATAATTCGTTTAAAATTAAATATGTCATTTAATCCCCAATAGTTATGGAGATCTAACATGGAAGAAACATGGCAGGAAGGAATTGAGCCGCAGCCCGTGCAGAGGGTGCGACCGGCAACGGCCGATTTTTCAGGATCAGTATCGAGTCAGGCGTCTGTATTGGCAGGCGCAGGGAATGTCGAGAAAATAAGGGACATACTCTTCGGAACTCAAATGCGTGAATATGATAAGAGATTTAACAGGCTGGAAGATCGGATGCAGAAAGAGGTCAACAGTCTAAAGGATGAGCTGTCAAGGAGTTTTGAATCATTAGAGAAATTCATGAAAAAAGAGTTTGAGCTATTAAATGAGCGTCTTGAAAAAGAACAGGAAGACAGAGCCTCAGCTACAAAGAAATTGAACGAGGAGTTGAAGGATACTTCAGCGAACATTGAAAGGAAGATACTCCAGACAGAAGACAAACTTAACAAGAGGTCGAGAGAGCTTCACGAGCAGATTCTGGATCAATCCAAGAGTCTATCTGATGAGATTCGCCAAAAACACGAAACCATATCGGAACTTCTGGACAAGGAAGCCCAGGAGCTGCGAACGGATAAAGTTGAAAGAGCAGACCTCTCAGAACTCCTTATGGAGATGGCCATGCGTTTAAGCAACAAGGTCGATAAAAATTTTAATCTTTCACCGAATGATCTTATGAATGAGTGACAAGGCGCCCAAAACAGATTTTTCCGGGCAAGAGGCGTCAGAGACGAAGGTTGTGGAAGAAGAGACGCTTGTGGAATTACGCCACTTGCTAATTGGTCCGGTTGAAGATCAAGTAGACAGGATTCAGGAGAGACTTGACGACACGGAGGTTCGTTCGAAAGAGGTTGGGAATATCCTCCCGAGAGCCATTGCCAAACGTTCTTCTGAAGATGACGCCCTGGCTTCCGCATTGAGTCCCACAATAGTGCATGCCTTAAGGTTTTCTATCCGTCATAACCTGAAGTCTCTTGCGGACGCCTTGTTTCCTGTAATTGGACCAGCCATAAGAAAGGCCATTTCCGAAGCATTGAGAGGTATGGTTCAGTCCCTGAATGAGGCCATGGACAAAAGCTTTTCTCTCAAGGGACTTAAATGGCGCATCGAGGCCTACAGGACCGGGAAGTCCTTCTCGGAAATAATGCTGCTGCACAGCATAGTATATCGGGTTGAGCAACTTTTCCTGATACACAGAAAGACAGGGCTTCTGCTCAGGCATCTGGTTACGGACGAGACGGAATTCCAGGACGCCGATATGGTTTCCGGCATGCTCACTGCGATAAGGGATTTTGTGGCCGATTCTTTCCGGGTCGATGAGAGGGAGGGGCTTGAGAGCATACATGTTGGGGAATTGAATGTTTGGATCGAACACGGTCCGGACGCAATCCTCGCTGTGGTAATAAGGGGAACCGCTCCAGCGGCTTTAAGGTCAGTCATGAAGGAGACCCTGGAAAAAGTTCATCTGGAATTCGGGGACTTGCTGGAATCTTTCGATGGGGACACAGGTTCGTTTGAGCCAACAACGCCGATTCTTGAAAAGTGTCTTGTTTCACAATACAGGGAAGATAAGAAGAAAGCCTCCCCTTTGCTAGTTGCAGCTCTTGGTTTATTTGCTGTCGTATTGTCAACATGGATATGGTTCAGCCTGAAGGCTCATTTTAGGTGGCTGGATCTATTGACGGCATTGAATGGCGCCGAAGGTATTGTCATCACACGAGCGGAAAGAGACGACGGGAACTATGTAATAAGAGGATTGCGAGACAGCCTTGCGTTAAATCCGGTTGATCTGGTGATCCAGGCGGGAATAGATCCGGAACAGGTAACTTTTTACTGGACTCCTTATCAGGCTTTAAGTGATACGATTGGCCAAAAGAGAGCTGTCATGGTGTTGGGGCCTCCGGATTCCGTAAAGTTAACTCTGCGCCAAGGCATTTTGACCGCTGAGGGAGAATCCTCTGCGGAATGGCTTGCTGAGGCTCAAAAGACAGCCAAGACCATAGCAGGTATTTCCGTATTCGATACTAGCGGACTGAAGATCACCGATAAGGAGCAAATCCAGGCTTTTCAGGATTATTTGCGAAGGCTTAGAATGGAAAAAGGAATAGTGATCACTTCTTCAGGGATTGAAAATGGAAAATTTTTTATTGCAGGCCTTCTTGATCCCTTGGCGGCCAAGCCCTCTGAAATACTTCCTTCAACTAAACTTCACGAATCAAATGTCACCCTCAGTTGGGAGCCATATCAGTCGGGCGACATTTCGATAATCCTGAAGAGGGCAATGAAATCTCTAACTCCGCCAAAAACAATCAACCTGGAGGTCAGGGATGACTGTCTTGTTGTTTCAGGGGCAGCCTCCAATGATTGGCTGGTCGAGATGAGGAGATGGATCAGAACCATGCCCGGCAACCCCTGTCTGGATGATGACAAGGTGGTTAATCTTGATATTGTGGCCATGAACAATTTGAGGGAGTCAATTGAGTCTGAAAACATTTTGTTTGTAGCTGATACTGTGACTCCAGCTAGGGGCCAGTTGGAAAACATGGAAAAAATAGCCCAGGAAATTAGAGAATTAACGGATTTGTCGAAGAAACTGAGCAGCCCGGTAAGGATCGTGATAGTTGGCCATACTGACAGATCGGGTTCTGAAGAGAGAAACAAGAAACTTAGTCAGTTCAGGGCAGACCGTATATTTGAATTTTTTCTTTCGAGAGGTATTCAGTCCAATGTATTTTCGCTAGAGGCTGTCGGGCCGACACAACCATATACAACTGAAAATTCCGAACCGGGTAGAGAAAAAAACAGAAGAGTGTCCTTCAGGATATCAAGTCTGTGAAAACTCAACAACAGATCGTCAGAAAACTTCTTGAAATACGTTCCTAAATCTTGTCATCCGGCTTTGAGTCCCTGATTGTCAGGAGCGCCTGCTGAAGCAGCTTTTTTGTTTCTATCAATTGCTCACGGCACAGAAAAAGTTCATTTCCACTTTGTTGCATGGATTGGATCCGTCTCGCTTGGTTTGTTACATCCAGGAGTATGACGCATATTCCATTCGGTGTCACCGAAGATAAAACATTGGCATATAAGTTGTCGCCAAGGCTTACATACTCAAAAAATACCGTTTCGTTTTCCCTGAACATACCGTCCTGCACAAAAGCCAGACGATCTTCGACTGATTCTCCTGTCCCAAGCGTTCCCAGGCCGTAGTAAGTGAGATCGCCTCCTGACGAAATCAGGTTGTTATCCTTGTCCAGAAACAGATACGCTAACCTTCTTCTGTTAACAAGGTGGCTCAGGAGAATGTTCACAACTGCAATAGGCAGGTCTATTTCTGGGCCTCCAGCATTTTTATGGCAAGCGCATTGAACGCTTCTTCAACTCCCTGACCGGTCCTGGCGCTTGTTCTCATGATTGACCAGCCCGTTTCAACGAGCTCAGAGAGTCTTTTTTCATCAATTTCCCATGATTCGGACAGGTCGGCCTTGTTTATGAGTAACATGAACGGCAGATCCCCAACGGTCTGTTGCACTTTTTGCTGAAGTGTCATCGCCCTGTCAAGGGTCCATTCCCGCGTGCCGTCCGCAACAAGGAAGTATCCTGAACTCCCCCGAAGATAAGATACCTGGAGACTCTGAAACTCATCCTCACCCTGAAGGTCCCAAAGCATCAAATCTACGACCTCTTCTCCGATTCTTAAAGACTTCTTGTCTATTTTTACTCCAACCGTGGTGAGATATTTATCAGAAAAGAGACTTTTTACAAAACGTTGAACCAGACTGGTCTTTCCTACCGCAAAAACGCCCACCATACAGATTTTCTTCTTGATCATGAACTTACCATATTATGTTTTCAAAAAATTCAGACAGGAATTGAGCCAAAAAAATAAAACCAATCAAAGTTATTTCTCAGATTGGTTTTCGCAACTCGTTAACCCGTTCTATCTAGAACGGAGGCTTTCTCAGAATACTCTGTTCACGTCCGGGGCCTATCGAAACCAATGTCACAGGCGTTCCCGAGAGATGCTCGACTGTTTCTACAAAATCACGCGCATTCTTGGGAAGATCATCGAAAGACCGACATTCATCAAGTGGCTCCGACCAGCCCTTGACTTCCCTGTAATGGGGGATGACCCTCCCGAGATCCTCAATATTGGACGGAATCCGATCCGTAATCTTTCCATCCAGTTCATAGGAGGTGGCTATTCTAATGGGAGAAATTCCGGTCAGAACATCCATCTTGGTCAGAGCGATTCCCGTCAATCCATTTAAACGTACGCTGTGATTAACCACTACCATGTCAAGCCAGCCGCATCGTCGCGGTCTACCTGTTGTTGCCCCGTATTCGTATCCCTTTGAACGTAATTCTTCCCCGAGTTCGTTATCCAGTTCGGTTGGAAAACCGCCCTGACCTACACGAGTCGTATAGGCCTTGACCACACCCCAAACCTTTTCTATAGAACTCGGCCCCACTCCGGAACCACAACATGCGTTGCCTGCCACCACATTTGACGATGTGACAAATGGATAGGTTCCGTGATCAATGTCGAGAAGTGTCCCCTGGGCGCCCTCGAACAGCACATTGCTGCCAGATGAAATCTTGCTGTAAATAAGGGATGTCGTCTCGGTTATATGTGAAGAGAGCTGAGCTCCGAAGTTCAGGTATTCATCAACCACCTGATCAAGTTTTAGGGGAGGTTTGTTGAAGCGTTTTTCGATGAGGAAATTCTTTTCGTCGAGCGCGGCAGCGATCCTCTTTCGAAGCCAATCAGGACGAAGCAGATCGCCAGCGCGTATTCCGATGCGGGCAGCCTTATCTTCATAAGCCGGCCCGATTCCGCGACCTGTGGTGCCTATTTTTGATGAGCCAAGCAACTCTTCCCGACCCAAATCAATCAGTTTGTGATAAGGCATTATTACTTGAGCTTTTTCCGAAATGAGAAGCTGGGAATCCTGCAGGAAATGGCCTCGGCTGCGTAACTCGTTCTTCTCCTCCAGGATGACCGCCGGATCCATTACGACCCCATTCGCAATAATATTGGTGATGCCGGGGTAAAGTATGCCCGAAGGAATTAAATGAACGATTATCTGTTCGCCGGCCACTTTAAGGGTGTGACCAGCATTGGCGCCGCCCTGAAATCGCACGACTACATCGGCTCTGCTGGTTAGCAAATCAACAATCTTGCCTTTTCCTTCATCGCCCCATTGAGTTCCTAATATGACCAGAGTGCTCAATTTGTAACGCCTTTCTCCAACTTTTTTGCCATCAAGACTTTTGAAACAAAACAGACATAAAGCAATGCGCGCAGCAATTCCGGCTATTCGTCAAGTATTACCTGGGTAACGCCTAGTATCCCCTCTATGGATCTTATGGAATTCAGAGTCTTCTCATCTGCGGGCGAGTCCAGGTTCAGAATTGACAGGGCCGTCCCACCAGCCTGATCCCTTGACAGATTCATCTGGGCAATATTCGCGCCGCTTTTTGCCAATGCCCCCGACACGCCCGCTATCATTCCAGGAATGTCCCTGTTCCTGATAACCAGCATAGGGCCACTCGGCACAGCTTCCGTTAAAAACTCGCCAATCCCGATGATGCGCGGCTCGTTTCCAACCCGATGAATTAGCGCGCCCTCGATACTCGTTATCTGACCGCTCACGGATGTGACCGTCATTTTTACGGTAGCCCCGAAATGTTGCTCGGATTTCCGGGTAGTCTGAAGGACCCTGATGCCTCGATCCCTCGCCGCCACAGGCGCATTCACATAGTTTATTCGTGGTCCTTCAACTATTCTGAGCAAACCCCAGAGCCCGGCGTTGGCTATCGGCTCGACATCCACTCCGGAAATTTCGCCACCGAGCTGAACCTCGAATTTCGAAATACTTTCTGACACCAAACCGCCGAGGAACTGTCCAAGGCGTCTGGCCAAGTCCATATATGGGCCGACTACAACCATCTGTCCGGGGTCTATGTTTGGAACATTAACAGCATTGGTAAGAAGACCCTGTTCAAAATAGCCCATGATATTGTTAACCGCCGAGATGGCGAAATTTTCTTCCACTTCACCCGTTTGAGAGCTAAGGTCCGGCGTGACCACGGTTGCGGGATGCTTGAGCAACGGTTGGGCCGTGTCCAGGTTTCGGTAGGTCACATCGAGCGCCGCACAACTCAACTGTCCGGTATCAAGCGCAGCAATCAACGCAGAGATATCCACAATGCCAAGATCTGATGTGTTGATGAAAATCGAGCCCCTTTTCATGAGAGCGAAAGTTCTTGCGTTGAAAAGTCCCCGCGATCCCTCCGTCAAGGGAATATGAGCGGAAACGACATCGGAATTGGTTAGCATCTCATCGATCGTGACCAGTTTTACACCGGCTGACTGGGCAGATTCGGGGCTAATGACCGCGTCGTAGCCTATTACATTCATTTTCAGGCCACGACCGGCTTTCCTGGCCACCAATGCGCCAACCTGACCAAGTCCCAGTATTCCCAAAGTTTTGCCTGCGAGCTCAGCGCCCTGAAATTTCTTTTTCTCCCATTTACCTGCCTTCATCGAAGCGTCGGCAAATGGGATATGACGGCTGGAGGCCATCATCAACGCTATGGTATGTTCGGCGGTTGAAACAGCATTGACCCCGACGCTGGCGAGGACTGCCACACCCTTGGTCGTCGCATAGGACACATCGATGTTTTCGAGGCCTGCGCCCGCCTTGCTGATTGCCTTAAGCCTATGGGCTCTATCCAGCGACGCCCTGGAGACAATCGTTCTCGAACCGGTCAGCAGGCCATCATAACCATCGATGATCCCGATCAATTCCTCTTCAGTGAGGTATGGCCTGTAATCGATCGAAACACCCTTGCTCTTTTCGAGCAGGTTTAGACCACTGGCATGGATGACGTCCGACACCAGTATCTTGCAAACGTCATGATCAGCCATTTTTCCTAGCAAATTCTTTCATGAATTCTACGAGCGAATTAACGGATTCCGGGCCAATTGCGTTATAAATCGAGGCCCTGCAACCACCAACCGACCTGTGCCCCTTTAAACCGCCAAGTGAATTCTTGGTGGCTTCAGAGATGAATTTTTTCTCGAGGTCTTCACTCGGAAGCCTGAAAGTGACGTTCATGAGGGAACGGCTGTCTTTATCCGCTGTACCCCTGTAAAATCCACTAGCGTCCATGTAACCATAGAGAGCTTCGGCCTTTTGCTGGTTTCTTTTCTCCATGGAATCCAGTCCCCCTATCGTTTCCTCGATCCACTTCAACACCAGACCCACCAGATATATGGCGATGCACGGCGGTGTATTGTAGAGCGAATTCTTTTCAGCATGCGTTGTGTAACGCATCATGGTGGGGATGTCCTTGGGGGTTCTATCCAGCATGTCCTCACGTATCATGACGACCGTTACACCTGCCGGGCCGAGGTTCTTCTGCGCACCGGCATAGACCAGTCCATGTGGATTGATGTCAAACGGTTTGCACAGTATGTCCGACGACATGTCCGAAACCAGGGGAACGTTTCCGGAAACTGGTGGAGCAGACCATTGGGTTCCTTTTATCGTGTTGTTGGAAGTGTAGTGTAGATAGGCGGCATCCTGGGAGACATCGTAACCCTTCGGAATGTAACAGAAGTCCCTGTCCGCGCTGGAAGCTATCACCTTGTGAGGTTTTCCCAGAATTTCTATTTCCTTGATGGCTTTCGTCGCCCAAGTGCCGGTATTGATATATTCCGCAACCTTACCCGCAGGCAAAAGATTCATCGGAACCATTGCAAACTGCGTGCTGGCTCCACCCTGTAAAAAAAGAACCCTAAAATTATCACCTGCTTTAAGTAGTCTCTTAAGCCTCGAAACCGCATCGTTAATAACCTCTTCAAAAAGGGGTGATCGATGGCTGATCTCGGCGATGGACATGCCCGATCCCTTGAAATCAAGGAATTCCACTTGAGCTTGTTCTAGGACAGGCAACGGAAGGGCTGCGGGTCCAGGGTTAAAGTTATGTATTCTTGCGGACATGACTCTACACCTCCAGGCAACTTGGTCTTTCAGATTTGTTCACACACAAGTTTGTAAATATACATCATATCAATGGTTCTATTCAAGAAAAATACGGTAAAACCTGTCGAATGTGAGATGATCAAATTGAATTGTGGATTATGATGTGGCAATATACATTAAGATTACTAGAACTCCATTGAACGGAGGTACTGCTAAATGCCGGATTTTGGGGCTTTGAAGGACAAGCTGGGAGATTTGTTACCGGTTGTTTCTATTTTTTTGCTTTGGCTCGTTTTCAGTTTTTTCGGTTCGAAATTGCGGAAGCAGGAGGCAGAGGGCGAGCAGAATAAGGCTGCTCCGAGTTTGCAGGAAAAATTTCTCGAGATGATTTCGCCTGGCGCCCTTAATGAACCTCCTGCCAAGCAGGCCCCCAAATCAGACTTCGAAAGGCTCGAATCGGAATCGGCCCGCTCTTTGACTTCAGTAAAGGGCGCGCCTCCAATCGTCACAGCCAAACCTATTACCCCTCGGTGGTGGGGTGCATGAAATCGGCTGAAAACCCAATCATGCATCGAGTCGATGGATTGAGTTTATTCAGGCTGTCTCTTGTCCTGGCGGCGTTTGTGTTTTTACAGGCAGACATTGGCGCTCAGCAACAGCCTCCCAAAACAACGCCCGCGAATTCAAGCCAAACCAGACAGGATAATTCCGCCAGAAAGACATCAAGTTTCGACGGGAGGGGTGAATTATCCTGGGAAATGCCGGGAAGGCTGTCCATATATGATTTGCAGTTAGGCTCGGCCGCTTTTGATGAAGGTGACTGGAAATTTCTGGGGGCTTCGAGAACTTTTAATGCAGGTCTTTTTGGAGACCGCCTCACAATAATGATCAGATTTTCCTACAAGGCCACATCGGCAGAAATTCCGCTGAAATTTGTCATAAAACTACCGGATTCAAGACAGTATGAAGAAACAGTGAAACTGATCGGGAAAAACGGCCATCACAATTATCAGTTTACCATTCATAAGCCATTGGAATTCCTGGGGCCAGGTATGGTTTATCTCTATTACGGACTTAGTATAGTGGATGTATTGGACTTTACCATAGTTCCCGGATCATAGATCATTATCAGCCATCATGGAATTCACCCCAACAAAAGCCAGGCTGGATACGCTACTGCTCGAGAAGGCGCTTGTCTCGTCACGACAGCGCGCCCAGGCTTTGATCATGGCCGGTCGAGTTTTTGTCAATGGTCTTAAGTCTGAAAAGCCAGGCAGGGAAGTCCCCGTCGATTCATTGCTGGAAGTAAAGGAAGACTTGCCTTATGTCAGCAGGGGTGGCCTGAAATTAAAGGCCGCGCTTGACCACTTCAAGCTTGATGTACGTGGACTCTCCGTCATGGATGCTGGGGCGTCCACAGGTGGTTTTACGGACTGCCTCCTGCAACACGGCGCCGCCAAGGTCCTCGCAGTTGATGTCGGTTATGGGCAGTTTGCGTGGAAACTTCGCTCAGACCGACGGGTTACGCTGATTGAGCGGACCAATATCCGTTACCTTGACAGATCGCTAGTCCCTTTCACACTCGACGCAGTGGTGGCTGACCTTTCATTCAT
>CAITZA010000141.1 GCA_903896745.1 uncultured Desulfomonile sp.
AGGTCATGGAGTCTATTTTTTTTCATTGGGCTTTGTTTTCCTTTGATTTTTGGAGGGGCGCAGGGACATGCGTGGGAATTGGATCTGAACGCCCACATGCTTTGGCATTATGAGTGGTATGGACAGACCGGTGATCGTGGTTTTTTCGGTCCATACAATGTGGACAGCGGTAACGGGACGAGGACCGGAAATTTTAATTTCTGGAATGGAGGTCAGTTTGATACGAACATTAGCTCCTCAGCCCAGGCCGGCTGGTCATATTTCGAGGTTGAGTGGGAACCTGTTTTTAAACTAAATCCAGCAATGCGGGTAAACGCCAAGTATCGCCTTGCGTCTTATGGCGAGCCTGTCAGCGAGGACTACCTCACCCAGAATTCCCCGGGAATGAATACCGCCATGAGCGATGGTCAGTGGACACTGTTCTGGATCACGGTCCAGACACCATGGGGCCAGTTTGTGCTTGGAAAGCGTCCATGGTCATTCGGCGTCGGTGTTCAGTATGACGGCGCCGACATGGGGTACTCCTCCGCAACCACGGAATCCATGCTCTTGAGCGCTCCTTTCGGACCTTTTGATATTGGTCTGGCATATTATCCATTCAGGTTCGCTGGCACGTCTGGCATCCATTCAATCTCCGAAGCTTATGGAGATCCCTACAATCTGCCTGAGTACACCAGATTCGATGGGACTAACACCACTTCGGTTCCCGGACAGTATTTCAGCAGGGCTGACGGGGGCGGAACATTCAGCAGGGATGTGCTTGGATTTATCCAGTATCAGGATGGGGCTTCTCAGTTGGGAGCGCTCGGGTCGTACGGGAGTTTCCATATTGGACCTGAAGCGCTCATAGATGACCCTGCCAATCCTCTTCAGGGCAGACTGGTGGCTCAGGACACCTCGATATTTCACGGGTCCGTTTTTGCCAAGTATAATAACAGCCGTTTCTTCTTCAATGCGGAGGCGGCCTGGCTTTACTGGACAGATAAGTGGAATCCCGGAGCGAATCAGGCGTTACCACCAGGCGTGACTTCAAAATCTCAATATATTGAGCAGTGGCGTTATGCCATGGAGTTTGGCTGGATGGTTGGCCCGGCAAAACTGAGTCTGTTTCAGTTCTGGTCACCGGGACCCGACAGAAGAAATGGCATTCTCATCGATAAACAGTCCGCCGCTTTTGTAAGACATCCGAATTATGATCGACAACTGGGGAATCATCTTCTTTTCAAACCTTATAGCTGGATCATGGCGCGTGATTACGGTTCTGGTCTTGACGCATATAACCTGTCCGGCTGGGGTTATATGAGAGACGCGTTTGTCTTGGCCGCAAGGCTTGACTATGCGGTAGCGGCGAACCTGAACGTCTGTGTCAGTTTCATGCACGCGGACAGGACAAGCAATGGTTATGGATATGGAATCATAGGCCCAAACGCGGGCGCTGGCGGCTTTGGGAATACTCCAGATGGTAACATTAACATTAATTACAATCGTTATCCGGCTTCTCCCAACATCCCGGTCAGATCACTCGGTTGGGAAGTCATGGGTCGCGTGGACTGGAAGCTTATTGAACAATGGCTGTTCACCGCCAATGTGTCCTATTGGCAGCCAGGAGACTGGTTTGGTTACGCGTGTATTGATCGTTCAGTCCCTGGCTGGGAAACAGGAACCGCGGCGAATCTTTATGGGACCAGGCCAAATAAAACCATAGACCCTGTGATAGGTGGAGAATTTATGCTGAGGTTCAACTTCTAATATTTTGATTTCATTTTTCAGCCAGTTTGTCTGGCGCCAGGGGACGTGTCAAATGAAAACTTCTCACATAATTCCATTAATAGTTTCAATAGTCTTTTTCTGCGTGCAGTGTCCTGCAACAGGCCATGACCATAAACATCAGGACGGTAATGGTGGCACAAAACGCATCCACAACCACGATCACAAACCTATCACAAAAGACAACCTTAAGGGCGACCAGGTGGATCACCATGGACATGATCACAAGAAAAACTCCGGTAACCTGCGCAAAGACATTCCTAAAAAAAGTCATGACCATGGCCATGTCCACAGACACGATGCGAAGCTGGATGATCATGGACACAAAGCAGTCTCAGCGCCCAATTCGCAGGACCGTCACACGGGCCATGATGGCCATGGTCACGCGGCAGAAGGGGCAGATGGTGACCATGGCAAGCATCAGCACGAGCATGGGAGTTATGACAGGCTTTGGGACATAGGAATTTCAGGATGATGTGTGTTTTGGGTTCAGGGGCAGGCAAGGGCGTTAATTTTGACGCCTGCGCCTGCCATTTGTTTGGTAATGATCGGCGGTGATTGTCGCGTTTCTCGGAAGTTTTGCCGGAATGGAACCGAAATTGAAGATAGTAAATCCTGGCTCCATTCGTTCAGGGTGAGAGGGCAGAGGCGGGGAGAAACCTGCCCTGGCCCTCGTGTGTTGCCATCACGGACTCGATTTGTCATCCCCGACTCGATTTGTCATCCCCGACCTGACTTGTCATCCCCGACCTGATCGGGGATCCATTTATGATGAATTGACTCTCTCCAGAGAATGACAAACCAAGACTCGCGTA
>CAITZA010000142.1 GCA_903896745.1 uncultured Desulfomonile sp.
TAACTGGATCAACATTTTCATCGTTGATTATATCTCACAATGAAGGTATATTGGAAGAGACACGAAATATGACTACGTGAAAGACTTTCCGTTTGCTCGGATGGCGGAATTGGTAGACGCAGTGGACTCAAAATCCACCGCCCTTACGGGTGTGCGAGTTCGACTCTCGCTCCGAGCACCATGATTTCAACAGGCTGCATCGACAACGATGTAGCCTTTTTTGTTTCTAAACTGGTTTCTATAGAGGCTCTTTGGAAAAACTTCAATGTTGTTATCCTGTGAGGTTTCAGACCATGGGGTTTGCAAATCCGGGCTACAGCGCTCCGAAAAACGTTCTGAGTTTTCGCCATAGTCCTTGTGCTCCAATGTGTGGAATCCGGAGGGGTTGAATGTAGTGTTGCCTCTAGAATCGCTCTGACTTTTTCGTCCTCAAGCCTTCGAGGTGAAGGACCAGGCTTTGCGTTCCTGGTAAGACCAAAGGATACTGACTCAATGAGATGGACAACTGTTATAATACTTGGTGTTATGCTATTTTCCGGAACAGCCTCTGCCGAGGTCAGAGACATTTATCAGATTCCAATTGAAAGATTTCCATTAACACTCAACCCAACCGAAGCACTCGTGAAGATTGATACCATGGGTTTCAAAAGACTAGCCGATCTCGTATTCTTTGTACGCCCCAACACACCTGAATCTGAGTTAGAGGAGGTTCGGGCACAAATAGAACTCAACAGGGACTTCTTCCGACTGCTGTATCGTCAACCAGTTCAAGTCCTGAAACTGATCTCGCATGATATTGCGAAAGTAAGATTTGAAGGCATGACCGTCTACATGTGGGTAGAAGATCTGGAAGCACAGTATAATGTTGTTGATCACAAAGATCTTGATGACTGAGGGTCGGCTTTCGCGTACAAAATGTCGAATGAAACTGATCATGGATATTTCAAGTAAAATGCCTCATGGCATGTGATCTTAGTCAGTAGGGCCTTATTTCCTTCTGGGCCATTAATATCCAAAACGGCGATGATCCAGGAACTGTCGGCCTATCTAGAGCTATAACATAGCGTAAACGTCCTGAGGAGAAACTAATTCACGATGACGAAGGGTTGCCAAACCAGACAACCTCCCGCCTTCAGAAAAAACCCATTGAGAGCAGTCGTCAACCAAGCCTATCGCGCATCCACGAGCACGCCCATTAGAAGCGCAGCCTCAGCGCCGTTGTTGAGCCAACCATGGTTGGCGCCGCGCTGTACAACTACGTCGAAGGGACTCAATTCGACTTGATTCGTGTCTAACAGAAGAGTCACCCGGCCTTTTAGCACCACGATGTAGTCGATTGTAGAGGTAATGTGCATCGCAGGATTACGCCTGGTGTCTGCAAGGCAGTGACTTGCTCCAGCGGCCTTGAAAGCTTCAGCCGCAGCTTTTCTCGCTTGTGCGGGCGACATGGACCTATCCTGAGGTGGTATCTCAAAGAATCGAAAAAGTGTCCCGCCCGGAGGTGGCTCCAGACGATTAGAACCGGGGGACGCGTTTTCGTCCGTCAAAGATGCCGGACTATTAGTTGTTCGCCAAAAATCCGTCCATCCGAGAGAGTCAGTCGCAACCCGCTCGTCTCTAACCACCATGGAGTGTCCACCTCCATTGCGTCCAGTGACAACACATCTGTAAGTAACGCCCATTTGTAGTACCTCCTAGAACTTCTCAGCAAAATCTAGTGTGCCGTCCCGTTACCTGTTTTTCTTATTTTTTCAGCCTTTTTCAGTATGGAGTCAGCGGTAGCAGTCCAATGTGTTGTGATGAGAAGTATAACGCACTGGAATCAAACCTTTGCACTGATGTGAGGCGTCCCGATGCTGAAATAAAGAATTGTAAATCAGCGTAAACTACCCCGGATGACTACTTGTTTATCAATTGCGAAATTCCATATTTCTGAAATAACTCCAAAGACTTCATTGGCTATGGACACGTCATTGAGCGTAGAGTGATGAACAGTGTGGCAGAAAAAATCCTCTACCCCCTGTTTTACACAACGAGCCACACAAATTTGACCTTCGGTAGCATCGTGAGTGAATCTAGAGATAAATTCCGCCTCCTCTGCTGTACCCATATAGCATCGCCTGCGTTTCACAAGTTTTGTGAATTCAACTGCTTCTGGTCCCAACGGGTTATAAACTTAAACCAGATGATGCACGGTAGAGACCGACAGCCCGGTATGCAAAGCGATTTGCCTGGCTTCCCGGGATTCCACCAGAGCGTTCCAAATCACAAGCCATCTCCGGCGCTGTGTACCGGAACTAGCCTTGAGTTTCTCAGAAATCTCATAAGCAGACAGATGAGGTTTTAGCGATGTCAGTTTACCCATGAATCACCTGACCAAAATGCTTGGGGACGGTAAGCAGGCA
>CAITZA010000143.1 GCA_903896745.1 uncultured Desulfomonile sp.
CTTCGTCGGCCTGATCATTTTCTTTGTCGTTATAGGAATTTTCGCCTTGTGGGTAATAAGTAAATTCTTTGCAAATACCAAGACGTTGAGAGGGGAGGTTTAAAGCAATGTTGATAAAGGACTCTAAAAACTTTGTAAAAGGACTCCTTCTCACCATAAGTTTTAGCGTAGTTCTAGTAATAATGTTTATGCCATATTTTGGTGTAAGCCCGCGAACCAATCAGGCCCAGAACGCCATGGAAGCGGCTGACGACTTGTTTAACGCTATTTCGAAGGGCTCCACTCTTTACATTCCGGATCTGGAGAAGAAAAACAAGGCCTTTGAAGGCAACACGATCGATGTGAACGTGAAACTCAAGAGTAATGATATGGCCCAAAAGGCTTCCAAGCTGCTGACTACCTCTGGCGCCAAGGTTTCTGGTGAAGGCGCCCAATTGAAAGTTGAAGGAGATCTCGGCAAGATCATGGCAGGATCTCTGAAGGACTCAAATGAGCTTTTCTATAATCGTGACGCTCAATTGCAATCCAAGTACGGTTTCTCCGGCAAGGAAGTCGTTTACGCCTGGTGGAGTATTCTCAAAGAGTTTGACAAGGATCTGAAAAGACAAAACAAGTTTAAGGAAGCGGCTTTTGTCGGTGAAGTCACCAAGAAGGCTGTGGAAGTGGCTTTCAATTTCTATGGGATAGAGCCACAAAGCGTAGTTTCGAAAGCTGGTATATTGAGTTTTTCCCTCGTTTTTTATGTGATTTACACATTATGGTGGGGCATTGCCATATTCTATTTGTTTGAAGGTTTTGGCCTGCAGATGAAAGCCGGCGCCAAGAAAGAAGTCTAACCCTGTTTTTTCTGTATGGGTGTGAGTCTTTAGGGCTCACACCCAACGCCATAATTTGCAATGTCATGGCTTGTTGGAAATTGATAATACCCGTCATCTCCATCTTAGACTATTACTTGACCATTTCCTGTCCATTCCGTTTGATTTCAGATTTCTCCCAAGCTCGCTCAATCTCCGTTTTGAGATATTGTTGATCTGAATACTAGACATATATCGAATGTCATCTTCTGCAAGAGGCCTTTATGGTTAAGATTACCAGATTAATAAAACGTATTTTTAATAGAGGCGCCCTGAAAGATAACGAACTTCAGGATGTGCAAAGCCTGAGAACAGCTTTTACAAACCGATATCACAATTTCAAACTGTTGCTTACGGCTAACAACAAAGCCTTGGAAATCATGTCAGACCTTGAAAAGGCTCTTGAAGGGACTCAGACATTTGGAATGTCGTTTGTAAGGTCCCAGTCTACCGCCGTTTTGGTCAATGTGTTCAGAATTATCAAGCACTTGAACGAACTGGCGCCAGGCAGGTACGCCGACCTGTTCGAGCGGTTCAAACTTATACAGGAATCCATCAATAACGAACTGACTTACAAAAAACCCTTTAGAGGGGATAGGCTTGTCTTACCCCTGGAAGATGTTAACCGAAACATGGTTGATCAGGTAGGCGGGAAAATGGCCAACGTCGCTGAGATAAGAAACAGCATTGACGTTCCTACTCCGCCTGGATTTGTCATCTCGGCTCACGCCTATGACATGTTCATGAATCATAACGACTTGCAGGCAGAAATTGACAGAAGGATTCAGGCCGCGGACTCCGAACGACTTGATGACCTCTATCGTCTCAGCATGGACATCCAGCAATTGATAATATCCTCTGAAGTCCCCGCAGAACTTGAAGAAGCGATATACAGGGCCCATGAAACTATCGAACAGAAGATGGGCAAGGGGACGATGGTTTCGTTAAGAAGCAGCGCAGTTGGTGAAGATGCGCTGGGAGCTTCTTTTGCGGGGCAATTCAAGTCTCTCCTGAATGTTAGCCAGGACAGCATGATCGAGTCTTACAAAGAGATCGTTGCGAGCAAATACGGATTGCAGGGGATCACATACAGGTTGAACAGGGGAATTCCGGATGAGGACGTAGCGATGTGCGTTGGTTGCATGGCCATGGTAAACGCCGTCTCCGGTGGTGTCATGTATTCGTGCAATCCTATGAATTTCAGGGATCGTTCTGTTCTTATCAATTCGGTATGGGGTTTGCCCAAAGCCGTAGTTGATGGGAGCGTCGATCCTGATGTCATAATTGTTAGCCGTGATAACAGCCTCGATATATGTCACAAGGACATCAAGAAAAAGGAACTTGAATTTGTATGTTTTCCTGAAGAGGGGGTTTGTCGTTCCGAATTGACAGGCGATAGGGGCGAATCACAGTCTATTTCTGATGAAATGGCCTTGGAACTGGCTTCAACTGCCATACGACTGGACGATTATTACGGCGCCCCTCAGGATATAGAATGGGCTATTGATAATAAGGGCCAAATATACATTCTTCAGTGCAGACCTCTTCAGAGGATTGAGATTAGCAATTCAAAGCCGTCTCAAAAATCTGACAATGCCGATGATGCCGTGATGGCTAGCGGCGGCGTGACCGCTTCACCGGGGGTAGCTAGCGGGGCAGTTTTTGTCGTTCGCAATGATGTTGACCGGTTGAAGTTTCCCGAAGGCGCTGTCCTCGTCACAGCTCAGTCTCTTCCGAGATGGGCGCCCTTGCTCAACCATGCTTCAGCAGTAATTACCGAAATCGGAGGAGTTGCCGGCCATCTTGCCAACGTGGCCCGCGAATTTGAAACCCCCGCTATTTTCGGACTGTCCCGCGCTACCGAGATATTTTCCAACGGTCAGGTTGTTACTGTAGACGCCGATGATATCACTGTTTATTCAGGCAAGCTTGAGCATTTATTGGTCAACAGGAGGCCCAGAAAGAATTTGATGGAAGGCGCCCCTGTCTATGAAACGCTCAAAAAAGTGTCAGATCACATCATTCCGTTGCATCTGCTTGATCCAGATTGTACTGATTTCCATCCCCGCAAGTGTCAGACCCTTCACGACATAACACGATTCTCCCACGAAAAATCAGTTCACGAGATGTTCAGTTTTGGGAAGGAACACCACTTTTCTGAGAGATCGAGCAAGCAGTTGGTATGCCATGTTCCAATGCAATGGTGGATCATAAATCTGGATGATGGCTTTAAAGAAGACGTGGATGGCAAGTTTGTGCATTTGGACAACATATCATCAATTCCCATGCTCGCTCTGTGGGACGGGATAATAGCCGTTCCATGGGAAGGTCCACCACCGGTAGACACCGCCGGTTTTATGTCCGTCCTTCTTCAGGCTACCACAAATCCAGCTCTCGACCCATCAATGAAATCGGCCTACGCCGCGCGAAATTATTTCATGCTCTCAAATAACTTCTGTAGCCTGACTTCCCGTTTTGGATTCCATTTTTCAACTGTCGAAGCGCTAGTGGGAGATCGCGCGACTGAGAATTATATAAGTTTTGCTTTCAAAGGAGGGGCGGCTGATTATCCCAGACGGGTCCGCAGGGCCATGTTCGTTGGCGAAATCCTTGAACAACATGATTTCCGGGTCGAAATAAAAAAGGATAGTTGTTTTGCCAGAATAGAAGGGTTCGAAAGGGAAGTCATGAAAAACAAGCTTCGTATATTGGGCTATCTCATTATTCATACAAGGCAACTGGACATGGTCATGTCAAATGAAGCGTCAGTCCAGCAATACAGAAAGAAAATTCTGGATGAAATTGATGTCCAGGTCTTGGGGAGAGCTCATGCCCTCCCCTCTCCCGAGACTACGGAGTGATTTCAAGGGTAGGATACAGACCTCGATAAATACCTTCCCTGTAAGGTTGCACTATGTTGAATGAGATCATGCCGCCCAACTGGGCATGGCCCGAATTTCCATCGGAATCAAAAAATGCCCCATTTGCCTCCAGAATGTGTTGAACCCTGTTGCGGAAACCCCTGACAAACCTGTCGCCACTTCCAGAGAAACTGAGCCTTCCTGAATCAAAATCTCCATCAATCTTTCTGAACTCATCCAAATCAATACAGTTTGACTCCAGATCGCCAGGACTGGAAATAAAGCCCCACACAAGGCTGTTTGGCGGAATCTCAAGAGGTTCACTAACGTCAATGATTGTGTGAGGCATAACGATACAGTCCTGCCCAACCTTGAGCCTGTTTTCTGACGTTCCCCTCAGGAATGAATTGAATCCGACGAATACCCTTTTCCCGAGATCCGCAAATATAATTTTTCCACCATGGGCTGTTACGTTGAATCCTTCGAGCCTGGAGTCAATCAGATAGCAGTTCTCCTGGGCGTTTGCCCCCTTCCCCATTGAAGTGTTTTCGAGGTACGATCTCTGGGCGACAAGAACATTGTCGTCAATGTCATTATCGCCTCGAACTACTGCATACCTCGATAATGAAGCGCCATGAGGAACAAGAGCTCTGGATTGGGAAGGCGCCCTTTCAAATACCTCCATGAAGTCTCCCTTGCGACTTTCCACAAAATCCATGAATATTCCTTTGGGGGCGGAGCCTATCACAGTATCAATATATGCTTTCAATATTTCAGGGTCATATTGGTACTTGAACTCAAAGGCGTCCCTGGCCTTTATCCAGATTGTTCCAGGCTCTACCAGACTGTGACTTAATTCCCCAACCTGCACATAAGCATAACTCCCTATTACACAGTCATGAATTGTCGTCAGATCTACGGTGCTAAAAGGCCCCAGAAAACTGCCCTCCACCGGAGAGCCATGAATATTTGCGTAATGTAACGAAACCGTGTTCTGTATAGGAAAATATTCAGGATTTTCAGGATCATGGGAATGATTGTGAACCAGGGTTTTTACAAGGAAACTATCCTTGACAACTATTGTCTCGTCATCATGCAATGTAATGCGCAATCCATCCGACTGAAAAACCTCTCCCCTGGTTTTTAATTCATCGCCCCTAACATCGCATTTATAAATTACCGAATAGTCAACACAACATTTACCCAGAAAATAACTCCCTGCTATATTGCAATTACTAAAATGAAATCTCAGGGGAGTCTGAGACGTCAGACCATAAAAAGCGTAGAATTTGGAAAACTTATCGCGATCAATAAGCTCCCTGACGTAAGGCCCTACATCAAATGCAGGCTCTCGAAGGTTGATGTTTACACGATCAATTATCCGGTTAATCAGATCATCCAGTTTTGTCATGACTCCTGTACTCCAACACAAGTTTTCAGTTTTTGTTTGACAAATATTACGAAAGCATCTCAGAAAACCGCAAGCCTTTCGGTCACAGGATATAGGGGCTAACACACCGATTTCGCGTACTATTCCAGAGGTCACTATTTTAAGCAATAAAAATATGTGTTGTTGTTTGATTTTGTTCCAATTTGTTTGATTTTGGAAAGCCGACTGTTGTCGGTCCTGATCTTTCCCCCTAACGAGCGTGTCTTGCTTGAATTCATTGGAAACAAATGATAAAGTTTTGCGTAATTACCAGTGATCCCGGTTTGGGGATCAAATTGTATTAGATTATTTGAATTGTAAGATTGGGGGGAGTGTCAGATGTTAGCTCGAGTCCAAGCAGGCGCCTTACTTGGTATAGATGCATTTTCTGTAAGTGTCGAAATTGATGTCCAGGTAGGCATGCCCGGAATTGTGATGGTTGGACTGCCGGACAGCGCAGTCAAGGAAAGCGCGGCCAGAGTCAAGTCCGCAATTTCGAACGCAGGCTATCCGTTCCCCGCTCGCAGGATAACGGTGAATCTTGCGCCGGCCGGATTGCGAAAGGAAGGGTCTGGTTTCGATTTACCGATAGCCATTGGAATTCTGGCCGGCCTTAACCTTATGCCTTCGGACAATCTGGACAAGTATCTGATAGTTGGGGAATTATCGCTTGACGGCGGGGTCAAGTCCATCAGAGGGGCTTTATCTTTCGCTATCGCGGCAAAAAAACTGAATCTGAAAGGATTAATTGCGCCTCACCCAAACGCAGTCGAGGCTGCTATCGTTTCAGGGATTGATGTTATAGGGGTGGGCTCGCTTCTTGATACGACCAGCTTCCTGAGTGACAAACTTGAAATAGCTCCGGCAATTGTCCCTCCCAATGATGGTTCCGGCACAAGCGGTCACTATTCCGTAGATTTTTGTGAAATCAAGGGTCAGGACTATGCCAAGCGCGCCATTGAAGTTTCGGCGGCAGGTGGCCACAACGTATTGATGATTGGCCCGCCTGGTTCCGGCAAGACTATGATATCCCAACGTATTCCAACAATTTTGCCGGAACCTGTTTTTGAGGAGGCCCTCGAAACGACCAGGGTTTATTCAGCGGCTGGATTACTTGGCGCCAATAGTGCGTTGATGATGAAAAGACCTTTTCGATCTCCTCACCACACTGTCTCTGATGCCGGTCTGATTGGCGGGGGAGTGATACCACGACCTGGAGAGGTGTCCCTAGCGCATAATGGAGTGCTCTTTCTTGATGAAATGCCTGAATTTCGAAAAAATGTCCTGGAGGTGTTAAGACAACCTCTGGAGGATGGAGATGTCACAATTTCAAGGGCTCAGGTAACCATTACATTCCCTGCCCGTTTCATGCTGATTGCGGCCATGAACCCCTGCCCCTGCGGTTATCGAGGTGATCCCAAACATTCGTGCCAATGTTCCCAACAAATGATTCAGCGCTATTGGAGCAAAATATCCGGCCCATTGCTGGACAGGATTGACATTCATATAGAAGTTCCAGCCGTTGAATGGAAAGAATTGACAGAGGTGGCGGACGGCGAATCATCCCAGCAGATTAGAGACAGGGTAAATGCAGCCAGAAAAATCCAGCTCCAGCGATTTTCAAAAACATCCATTTTCTGCAATTCCCAAATGAAATCAAACCTCATAAAAAAACACTGTTCCCTGGAACCAACCTCCCTGAAACATTTGGAAAAGGCTGTAGATAGGCTTGGTTTGTCGGCGCGGGCCTATCATCGGGTTCTAAAAATAGCCCGAACAATTTCTGATCTGGACGGTTCAGAACAAATCAGGAATGATCATGTTTCCGAAGCCATTCAATACAGGACGCTGGATCGTAGATACGGTTGAAACAATACACAATTAGAATTGCTTTCGTTTTGCGCAGACAATACAATCGCCCCAACGCATCCTGCTTGGGACACCTCCGGACTGATGCGGAATGCCGTAGCGCTCTATCAGCAATCGGTTTTTTACCAGTTTGCGCTTACCTCCGGAACGTCTTTCTCAGTAACTGTTTGTTTTGTCTCGACAAAATGTACCAGCAAATCCCGGATCACCAGGCCGGAATCAAGTTTGTTTTTGCCCTTGTACCTAAGAATTTCATAGCCATCTCCACCGGAAGCCAGGAACTCTCCGGCTGCGATCGAGTAATTTTCGGAAGCCTCAAATGGACGTCCCTTAACTTTGAGCAATTCTATACTGTCACCAACCCTCCTGGTAACAATACCATAGCTTTGAAGTTTGCCGCCACTTCCATCCGGTAATTGCGCGCTGGTTTGTAACACTGCTTCCAGATCCGCGCCATTTATTTGTAATTTTACCACGGTATCATCAAACGGTAATATTTTATATATGTCATTCAAGGTGACTTTTCCCTTTTCCATTCCTGCCCTGATTGAACCGCTGTTTACCAGGCCTAAGTCCGCTCCGACACTATCCGCAACCAGGCCTGCAATCAGGATTGCCAACTTGTTGGGGGCGTCACTCCTAACGTCCCTCCTCGAAGCATCCAACTGCGCTTCATTATACCCCAGGGTCCGTTCCAGTTCAGGACTCATAGACTCTTTGTATTTCTCTATCAAAGACCGTATCCTCTCATCTTCACTCACTGTTGTCTCCAGGGGAATCAGCTTTCCGGTATAGGACAGTATCTTTCCATCCCTAAAATCAACGTCCAGCCTACCCAGAAATTCAGCGTATGCGGCGGCCTGACAGATTATTGTTTCTCCAACCTTAATTGGAGTCTCAACTCTGGTATGTGAATGCCCACCAATTATGACATTAATCCCTGGAGAAGATGCCGCAAGCAGTTTGTCCATTTTCAGGCCAAGATGGGTTAAGGCTACGACCAGACAATTGGGCGCAATTTCACTTAGCTCTTTGTTCGCTGAAAGAACAGGGTCTTCAAAGGTCAGGTGAGAAACATTCTTTGGACTGGACATTACAGGGGTCTGGGGGGTGGTTATTCCAAAGATAATTACTGAATTCAGATTATTTTCAAATGACATCATGGTGGATTTCTGAAAAAGAAGATGGCCATGATCATCCAGAATGTTGGCGCTCAAAAGAGGAAAATTCATTCTGGGTCTTAGATTCTTGGTTAGGTTATCGATTCCGTAATCGAATTCATGATTGCCTACTACCATCGCAGTCAAACTCATGGCATTCAATAACTCAACGCCCATACTACCCCTGAAGACTGTGGAATAGCTGGTACCTGTCAGCAAATCACCGGCCAGCAGGAAAATAGTATGCCGACCTTCAGAAGCATTGGCTTTCCTGATTTGCTCAATGACGCTCTGAGCTTTTGCAAAACCACCTGTGAAACCTGATTCATCCTTTTTACTCTCCGGACTGTAATGAGCGTGAGGGTCGTTCATATAGAGAATTGTAAGCTTGAGAGTCTTGCGTAGATCATCGGGGCAGACCGATTGGGAGCTCTTGGCCGACGTGTAACAAATTAGGACGACGAGACACGTAAGCAATATTCTGGTAAATCGATACGTCAATTTACTGAACCTTTACGATAGTGACTCCGAATCACGTTAATTCGAGGGATTTACACAAAGTGAACCGTGATCGACCTTTCACAACTCCGGAAGATATAGTTTTCGCACCAAAACGCCGTCATCGTTTTTCAAGCTGACAGTATAAACCTGCTTGCCGGAAGCATCTTTCAATCTGGAAGCAACGCCGGTGTAAGACAAACCTGCCGGGACATAAAATCTCTGTCTGCCAAAAGCCAGGTAACAGTTCGCGACACCGCTGACATTCCCATCAACTTTTTCAAAGTGAAGCTCCACCGGTAGATTAAGATCCGGATCAATCCTGTTTTCATCAATGTCGGCCTGGAACTCGGCGAGTAGCCGATCTCTGCTCCACGAAAAAGTTACATGTGCGTATTTGGTGTCAACTCCGTCTGATTTGGCCTTGTATGAATAACGCAGCGATCCTGCCTTTCCATCCTGGTCAATACTTATTTCTGCGTCAGGGTTTTTTTTCAGCTTTCCAAGTGATGTACCATAGTATCCGAAGGTAAAACCTCCCAAACGCAGCATCGGCACGGTTCCATCGTCAAACTCTGAAAAATCTCCTGCTACCTGAGCGACTATCCTGCACTTCCAGGTCGTGGACGGTTTTCCGGATTCAAGGTTTGTTCCCAGACTCTCCGAATAACTTTGATCAAATTGAACGACTCCTGACTGAATTTGTCCAGATGCCGTCTGGAAAGAATCTCCGAATAGAAGGCTTTGAGGAATGTCGCGCAAGGAGGCTAATTTCCCGTCACTCGGTGAAAAATCCAGCACCCACACCCTGTCATAGGTCTCGTGCGGCCAAACTGATTGCCTGATGTCGTTAGCCCCAAAGGCCTTGGCCAAAGGCAGAATGTCGGTGTGCTGTGCGCAGACAAGTACTGATTTCGAGTCCCAGTCGTTACTGTTTCTTAGCCATTCCACCAGTTCTCTTACCTCTCCATAAGCAAACCGGTTTATCACAGATTTCCCGAGCGCCTGAGCGAGAGGCTCGACGGTTTCTTCACATCTAACAGATTTCTTGTTGTCTGAGGGTTTCTGGGCAATAATTGCCGCTACAACCCCATGTTCAAGGACACGCGGGTCAGATTGAAAAAACTGGCTTAGCGCCATCGCCCGGGTTTGTCCCCTGGGATTAAGATGGATTTTCTGCCGATCCTCAAATTTTTCAGCGTGCCTGATGATCATCACTTGCGCTGGCATAGCCCTCAACAGGGTTTCACTGCCAAGCAGGCAGATCATGCTTACGATTATGCAAAAAACCAGCTTCCCTGAAATATTCACCTGTCGCATACATAATCCTTTCCAGATTCCCTAAATTAGCCGTGTGTCGGTCACATCAGAAACGAAGAGCGCCCCCAAAACCCCAACAGGAACTATAAGAATCAGTTTGCGCCAAATCCGACAAGGACGGACCTTAGGCAAATTGTCCCGCAGCGCATGATTCCGGTTGATTATGTTTGATTCTGACAAGAAGTCAAGGCTGCCAAATCCCTGATAGACCGGCTTGTGAAACCCGAATCTTCAAAGATCCGGAGAAATTCAGTCTGGGGGTCTTTTTGAATCAAAAAGGAGTTATCAGCCTGAAAAGGTCTCTAGGGAAAAAGGGAACAAGAAAAAGTTCTAAGGACGGGACGCCTTTAATGTTGGCGATCGTGATTTGGAGTTCTGTTGGGTGATCCTGTAATTCGGGTTACTATATTTTGGATTTGGTGGTCGGGGTGGCCAGATTCGAACTGGCGACCTCGTGCTCCCAAGGCACGCGCGCTAACCAGGCTGCGCTACACCCCGCAAAATCCCCATCACAATTGAATTTGTTATATTAACAGGGCTAAACGGACATGACAAGGATTATTTTTGTTTTGGAGTTTTTTTGGTTCAACTACCTGCGGTGTTTCGTATGATGAACTGAGCCAATACGAACATAATCATGTCACCCTGGATTGGATACTTAATTCTTCGATAAGCAATTTCATGGCCTTACCACGGTGACTTACCGCATTTTTCGCCGCCTTGTCCATCTGCCCAAAAGTTAGTCTTGTTGGTTCATACAAAAAGATTGGATCGTAACCAAACCCATTGGAACCGATTGGTCTGGTCGTGATTGTTCCGGGACATTCACCTCTAAACAGCAATTCCTCGCCGTCTTCAGTAATCAGCGCAAGAACACAGACGAATTTTGCGGTTCGCAATTCATGCGGAACCCCTTCCATTTCATCGAGTATTTTCATATATCGCATGTAGTCCGGCACATCGTCGCCTGCATACCTTGCTGACAAGACTCCGGGACGTCCATCCAACGCGTCAACACATAATCCGGAATCGTCCGCGAGTGTGGCGGTATGGGTGTGGTGGAAAACTTCGCGAGCTTTTTTTAGGGCGTTATCCTCAAAGGTCAACCCGTCCTCGACGACGTCGGGGACGTCCTCAAAATCCGCAAGTGTCAGAAATTCGATAGGGAGTCCGGAAGCCAGTTCAGCTACCTCTCTAACTTTACCCCTATTCCTGGTCGCAACCACAATTTTTCCTGGAAGATTTTTCATTTTAAGAATCCAATGAGAAGACTGACAGGATTGGCACAAAATCAGACAAATGGCCAACCGAGATTGTCACGAGGTCAAGTCATTCGTTTCGCTGAAGCCCGAAGGCCTTTTTCTTGAGATGGATGCTGGCCGAATAAGGATTAGCCCTTCGATCGATAATGTCATCGACTATCATCTCCAGACTATCTATTCCGCCTACTCTTGACAACGCTTCATCAATAATTGTTTCCTTGAACAAGTCAAAAAGCTGGCTCCTTATTCTGGATCTCTGGCGTTTTAATAACCCGTCCTTTCCATGACCGCTCAAGAAATTCCTGTGGCTGATTATCGCCTGAAAAACATCATCGACACCCGTGTCTCTAACAGCTTCGGATAGTATTACAGGCGGCTCCCAACCCGAGGAATTGTATCTATCCCCGGAGATGCTCAACATGGATTTGATTTCCCGAGCTGTTTTAGCTGAGCCTTCCCTATCGGCCTTGTTGACCACAAACAGATCCCCTATTTCCATCAATCCGGCCTTGATAGCCTGTATGTCATCCCCCATACCCGGAATTGTCACTAGGACCGTAGTGTGAGCGCTATGAACTATGTCTATCTCGTCCTGTCCAACACCAACGGTTTCAACTATAATGACATCCTTGCCCATCGCATCCAGCACTACAATGGCATCGGCCGTAGACCTGGTTAATCCTCCGAATTTTCCTCTTGTAGCCAGAGACCGGATGAAAACGCCATCGTCCATAAAATGCTTTTGCATCCTGATCCTGTCACCGAGAATAGCCCCACCCGAGAAAGGGCTCGTGGGGTCGATTGCCAGCACTCCCACCGTGTTTCCAAGGGCTCTGAACCGTGCAATTATTCGGTCTACGAGTGTCGATTTACCAACCCCGGGGGATCCGGTAAACCCTATGACATAGGCATTTCTAGTGTGAGCATAAAGAGTGGATAATTCATCAATGACATCAGGATCGTTATCATCAATACGGCGAATCAATTTTGCCGCGGCGCGCACATTTCCCTCTAATACCTGTTCTATTGTCAATTTTGTCCTTTCAGCCCAATGGCATTGATCTTTGCAGTCATTTGTCATTAAACAGACTATAATTGGTAAGAAGGACAGAGTAAATTGTCAACTAGAATCGATATGTCCAAAATTTTCCGGACAAATTTCCTGGAGTTTCAAATCGCTGTGGCAATTGATTCCGTAATAGTGTAGCATACCGATTTTTAGGGAAAAAGGGCTCGAATACATGTCTCAAGAATATGAACAGTTCCTGGGTTCAAGACCTGGATTGATCGTGCAGTTGGTCGATTCAGGCACGTCTCCATATACGTTAAGAACTTCAGATGGTTTTGAATTTATCGTTAGCGCAGATGATTTCAACAATTTCTACAGGCTGCGAGGAGAAAAAACCCCAGCGAGGTGGGAAAAACTTGTTACGGATGATTCAACAGGATTAATCGACACACAAATAATTGCTCCGCTAATCGAGCTCATCCACCATTTCGAGATCGCATACAATGACTTTTCTAAAGCCAGATCTTTCTTGAGATGGTCTATGAAAAAGATTATGGAGGGTTCAGGTGACTTTGTCACCTTGGCGCGCAAAAAACTTGCCAGGGATTCCAGATCGCCCGAATTGATTTCTGATGATGACCTGAAAAGGTTGTTACAGATTGATGAAAAACAAAAAGAGTTATTGTTGAGCGCTACGTGCGCCGTCATCTCGTGGCCGGTCGGTAAGCCGTCTGACTCCATC
>CAITZA010000144.1 GCA_903896745.1 uncultured Desulfomonile sp.
CAGGCCCCCTCCTCAATATAGATCGGCCTCTCGGTATTCTCTCTGCACACCAGGCATGGAACGTCGAGGAAACTGGCTTCCGCCTGAATTGATCCTGAATCTGACAGGACAACCTTTGCGTCGGACAGCAGAGACAGGAAATCAAAATATGATTCAGGTGGAACGAAGGTGACGTGATTGAGTTTTTCAACCTGTGACATCAGGTTGAACTGTTTAATTTTATTAAGAGTTCTGGGGTGTGCCGGGAAAATTACCGGTATTGGTACGGATTCAAGTATCCGGATTACTTTTTCCAGGCTTTCAGGATTGTCAACATTTGAAGGTCTATGGATGGTGACCAGGGCAAACTCACTGGGTTTCAAACCGAAATGGCCGGCTCTTTTCCTGTCCTGTACATGAGGCCAAAACATTTGAAGTGTTTCCAGCATGATATCCCCAACCAGATGAGCGCGATTCATGTCGATACCTTCGCGTTCAAGGTTTCTCATTCCGGCAGGTTCGGAGACGAACAAAAGGTTGGAGATACAGTCGGTCAGACGGCGGTTGAGTTCTTCCGGCATAGTTTCATCAAAAGACCTGAGCCCCGATTCAACGTGAGCCACAGGTATGAAAAGCTTGCGAGCGGTAAGGGCTGTGGCTATTGTGGAATTGACGTCTCCCACCACAATTACAAGATCGGGTCGTTCCTCAAGACAAACTTTTTCAAATTCTATCATAATCTTTCCGGTCATTTCGCCATGACCGCCAGAACCGACTCCAAGATGACGATAAGGTTTCGGTAGCTCAAGCTGCTCAAAAAAAACGTCGCTCATTAGCTTGTCGTAGTGTTGTCCTGTGTGAACCACAAACATTTCCAGAAACGGATATTTCTTGAAGGCTCTGGCTAGAGGTACTATCTTCATGAAATTTGGTCGGGCGCCAACCACGCTGTAAATTCTCATATGAAAATATCCTGCACAAATTTGCTGACGAAAACAACGATCGCTGGATCGTGCTGTTTATGAAGAAAAGCGCATTGCTACAAATATTTAGATATCACCAGCACGCTGTTGGGCATACATGCCGAGTATTGCCTCAAGTTTTTGAAACTTGTGATACCTGGGGCTGATGCGCTCCAATAACCTGAGACCAATCCTGACCATGCCCGGTGTAATCAAGGCGCTATAACGACTTGATATATCGATTCTTTCGGACAAGGGGATTTTTTGATAACCCATTGACTCCTTGAATTTGTTGAGGGTAGGTTTGTCGCCAAATATGCTTCTTATTCCATAGGATACATGATCAATGTGAGGTCTCTTGATCACCTCTCTGGTGGAAACAAACATCAATGCGTTCATTACCTGATACTTCAGAAGTTCCTTGACGTTAAACAGGACATCGCCATAAAATCCGCCACGATATGTGAAGTCTATCCGGAACGCTCCAACCTGATTGCCCACATAAACGGCCCAACATTCAAACAGTGGGTTGTGCGCAGCCGCTTCAATGTTGTTCATCCACTCCCTCAGGATGCTATCGCTGAACTGCCTGTCCTGTCTCGAATAAGTGTCGGAAATAATGGAAGGCGCAACGCTCAGTATGTCCTTTACAGGAATCTGCTCTACATTGCATTTCCTGAGCGCTCGCTCAGTCTCTTTCCTGACATGGCGGGCGAGGGTATCAAGGTCATACTGTTTATCGGAGACAAGATACAGGTAACTAGGATATCCATACGATCCCGATTCGACGGGATATTTCAGAAAAATAGCCCCTGATTTCCAGAGAAGATTTTTTTCCTGCTGACTGACCGTCATAGGAGCATTGCATGGTAAAGGAATAAAGGTTTTTGAGCCTGTCGAGTGCCACATTCTGTCAGCGACAAAAACAGTCGGAGCGCCTATTTCATCATAATAGGTCCTTAACCATTTTTCCTGAAAGTCTATGCAGGCCGATTCATTCTGATGTGAATTCCGGATGCTAGTCAATACCTGAGTATCCCTTTAGTCGAATAAATAGAAAAGATCCAGAAAATACAGTATAATGGAGAGGAACAAAAATGCCAGTGTTGCCAAAATACTGGATGAATCGTTTTTATGGATCAGACGCTCATGATTCCGAATCAATAGTTATGAGGCTGTCTGAGCCAATCAATTACATAATTCGTATGCCCCTATGTCTGGAAGTTTACCGCATGGCCGCTTGTTCCCATCCTTGTCAACAGGCGCCTCCCTGAGGTCTGTTGCGGCATCCACAATGGGTGAGCTTTTTTGTGGCCTGAAGTCACCCTTTTCAGGGGCTACAAGGTCGGGAGTCTGACCTCTGAACCTGTTGATTTCTTCTGTCGAACCAATCCTCTCGTCCAGGATTCCTTTCAGGTTCTCTTTGGTGAATTTGATATCCGATTTGGCCTGAAACCATGCGTTATTGCTTGTCTGAACCCCGTAATCGGGATGTATGGGCGTTAAAAACAGGTATTCAGCAAATATGTTGTTGATAAATCTGTTTTGCTCCTGTTGTCCGACAGGTTCGGACGGCTGGAGGACCTTGATGGGAGTCGGGCATTTCCAAACGGTATTATGAACGATCAGGTTAGCCCTGGATTGAGTTGGAGCTCCCTCGTAACTATGAGCGACCACAAAAGCGCCAACATTGCCCTGCCTCTTATCTGATCCGGTATTTGCAATAACATTGTTTTTCACCAGATTGCCGGAGGAACCAAAAAAGCCTACACCGCAATGACTGTTCCCGACAATATTATTGTTTTCAACTGTATTACCGAACGAACGGCCTTCCAGGTAGAGACCGCAGCCAAATCCTACATTGAGGTCTCCGTTCCTGGAAAACTCATTTGACCTGATCACGCATGAATTGGCGGTCTTATCGGGTCCAATCAATAAACCAGCGCCTCCGTAACCACTGCTTCCAAAAATTTCATTTTCGGAGCAGATATTGTTTTCAAATTTTACCCGGGCGCCGTTTATCTGGCAGCCATGAACTAAATTTCTCGTAAATGAACAGTTTTTCACCACCCAGTCGTCCCCACACGCAAATATGCCTGCCTGACGGTTCAATCTGATGTTCAGGTTGTCCACAAGCCAATTGGTATTCTCGAATGGTTTGTCAACCTGCGATGAAATTCCATGAGCGCCGTATTTTTCAATGGTGAGGTTCTTTAAGACTATCCAGTTCTTGGCTGTTCCTCCCCACCGGTTTCCTGAGTTAAAGGCGAAATCGAGTTCATAAACCTCGACTTTGTGATCGGTATTGGGATTTCCGTCATTTGGCAACCTGATTACATATATGCCCAAAGAATCGACATAAAAAGATCCCGGAGGAAGTTGAGTAGGCTTGTCCACCCTCTTGAGCATAACCTTTTCATCTACCATGACAAAAGAATTGACCAGCGTGATTGGCTTGAGACCGCGATGCACCCAGGATTCGCCCTGTTTTCTCCAGTTATTTAACAACACGCTTCCCCGGAGAATCACCTTGTCCCGGTCCATGCCCTCGTAAGTAATGGAAGCGTCCCTGGCTCCTGACACTCCCCCCATTATCTGCTCATGATATTCACCAGGGTGTATTATAGCCTTGTCACCAGGTTTAAGAACCCTGGATGCCCGCGATATCGATTTGAAAGGCTTGTCCTTCGACCCCGGAAAATCATCTGAGCCATTTATGCAATCCACATGGTATTCTGCGGCAAAACCAGAGCAGACCGTTAACAATACAAAAATCAGGGCTGTGACTAGCCGGATGCTTATGTCTGGATTGCTGAGCGAGCATTTCAATGATCTGGAAACATACATTTTTTATCCAACCACCCCTGCAATTGTTCTAAACCAGGCGCATGAAAAGTATTCACCATAAAATTAGTGGCGTTACCGTTTCACAGCCTGTATCAGCGCGCGTGTCGTGACGAGATCCTCGTCTGACAAATAACTGAATTGCGGCGCCAAATCGTGTCTCCTGATGCCGGTGTTATCAAAAGTTCTTATGTCAGTAACGATGTCAAAACCGTTTCTTTTCATAAGATCAATATGAACGGAATGGGGCGCCCTATTGTGGAGATACGGACGATTCCCCCGCATAAGCCTCCACAGGAACCTTGAGCAGGCCCAATGCCCATTCCATACTCTAGTCATACCATAGTTGCTGAAATCAACAAAATGCGACATCCATGCTCCCGGTTTCAGCCATTTCCCGAAACATGAATATATTTCAGGCAAATCTTCCACTACCTGAAGTACTACCGTAGACATTATCATGTCAACAGATTGCGGCGCCAGCATGGAAAGACCGCTAAACGGGTGAAGATAGACGATCGCTATTTTACCATCATCCATGACATTATTGTTTTCAATAGACCCAGTCAGAGCGTTTCTGATCCAGCCAATTCTGGATTCATCCAGGGTTCTTGAAAGAATATCATCAGTCAAGATATGGCCGGGAAAACGATTTAGGGTTTTGCGCGTTCCCCTCTCTTCAGTAGGGTCTTTTCTATGCCTGAAAAAATCAACTAGTTGATCAAGCGCCTCCAGATTGATGTTCAATCTGGCGTGAGGCAATTCATCAATTGCATAATAAACTTCACATCCGCAGAGAAGCGCAGCAAGCCCAACCCCAAAAGACGTTCCAGGACCTAGTTCGGCAATAACCCGCGGAAACGGGTTCAAACCCGCCTTGTGCGCCTGATTCAGATGAGCCAGGTAGGTTGAATAACAGTACATGGCGTCACTCGAATGAGTCACGTCAGAAAACCTCATTATTCCGGGGATGTAACTAATGGCGCCCTTGGCCACTGTTTCAAGCTCGGGTGGTAATCCGGACAGAAGCCTACGAATTTGTTTTTCTAAAGAGTTCAATTAGTTCGCTCTTCATCCAACGAAGGATTGGTTAACATTCGTATCAATTTTGGCCGCGATAGCTGTTGCTATCGCAAAGAGAATATCGGCTTTGGATATCATTCAATCATAGGCTAATCAAGTGTTCCCAAAGATAAACTCGTGGCAGGGAATCAAGAAACCAGGGATTGACTCCGCGCCGGATTCTTTACCGAAAAGGCTTTATGCTAGGGACGGTTACATTCATCCGAAGAAATTCCCAGTTTTTCAACGATAAGCTGTGCAAGACGCTCATTCCATTTATCCGTCGGGTGACCATCATTGGCAATGACGTATTCCCTGTTATTGAATTCCTCATGCGAGCTAAAATCAAGAACAGGAATTCCAGCCCGTTTCAGATGGGTCGCCACAGCATGATCAGATTCATCTACACCGGGCAATAGCATAAAATATGCGGTTGAGTCAGGATAATATTGATAAAAAAGTTTAAAAGATTTTTCAATGATTCCGGATGTCAGCTTAATGTCCTGATCAGAAAATTTATGTGGCACATCGAAACGTCTCAGGAATACGTCAAACAATCTGATCTCTGAGAGGAATGCGTAAATGCCGGATCTTACGGGCCGACCGGTCTGGAAATTTCCGTCGAGTAACAAATTACCGCGACCATCCAGATAAAAGAAAGGGAAATCTCTCGCCCAACCGGTGGAAACCCTGTAAGAACCTATGGCCCTCGCAACGTGGGCTGGACCATATAACAAAATTCCTTTTCCTTGACTAACCTCCCTGACGAAATCAGGCTTCATCAGCCTGACCAACATCTGCTGTGGTCCATAGCCGGAATAACCATAGTTGTAAGGTGTGTAGCAAGGCGCATACCTGCTCACATAATAAGGCAGCGTCTGATTGTCCTCAAGCCCCTCCCCGAAAGTGAACGAGCACCCAAAAAAAAGCATGAAATCAGGGCGATTCCCTTGATCGATCATGGGGGTCACCCTTCGGCTTAATTCATCGGTTGAGTAATGAACCGAATATATCAGATGGCCGTCGCGGTCTCTCCTGATAGCGGAAACCCTAGCGTTGGACCTGGGTTTATATCCGAAATCCAGGTCTGGCAAATTGAACTTCTGAGAATATTCACCCAGAATTTCCTTTCTCTCGACTGGGAAAAAAAAGCGTGTCGCCATCTCAAGCGCGTACAAGGCTATCACCGTAATTGCAACTACCGATGTCACCACAGCGATGGCAAGAATAAAATGAGGATGTTTTTTCATTTAAGTCTTATATGATTACCGGTTGATCAAGGGATCGCGCTGATCCCGGGCAACATGTTTGTGAGCCTGATAAGAAACAATAAACAAAAAAGGCTGTTTCTGCTAACCTGTTTGCTATGGTTCCCAAAAAAATATAATAGCTTAACATATCATAGTCATCAGATTTAATTTTCAGAAAATGTAGCCAATGAAAACTACCTCTGAAAATAATCTTTAATTTGTATGCGAAACCAATATGTTATGCGTAGCGCACCGATCAACGGAGTAAACTCCGGACTGCAGAACTCTAAATGCATTCAGTAACAGTTAATATTTTTCGTGAAATAAAATATGCCGGATTAGAATGAGGTGATCAGAATGAGGCAACTACTACAGTACATGCGAAATGGTGAAATAGTCCTGACAGACATGCCATGCCCTGCTGATCGGGCTGGACGCTTGCTAATAAGAACGCGCGCCAGCCTCGTTTCTTCTGGTACCGAACGAATGTTGCTGGATTTTGCCAAGGCCGGTTTTTTGCAAAAGGCCAGGCAGCAACCCGACAAAGTACGGATGGTTTTGGACAAAATACTTAGTGAAGGATTGATTCCGACAATTGAAACCGTGCGCAACAAACTCGAGCAACCCATGGAGATGGGTTACTGCAATGTTGGAGAGGTATTGTCTGCAGGGAAGGGAACGTCCGGTTATCATCCTGGAGACCGGGTAGCATCCAACGGCAAGCATGCCGAAGTCGTAAGTGTGCCTGTAAATTTATGCGCAAAAATCCCTGATAAAGTTAGTGATGATGAGGCGGCATTCACCGTTCTCGGAGCCATTTCCCTCCAGGGCATCCGTCTTGCCCAGCCGACGTTGGGTGAATTTATAGTCGTCACGGGTCTTGGTCTAATCGGTTTGTTAACCGTCCAACTACTCAAGGCGAATGGATGCAGGGTTCTGGGTATAGACCTCGATGAGCAAAAACTTGCGCTAGCCCGAGAATTCGGCGCTGAAACCGTAAACCTGAATGTAGGCGAAAACCCTGTGTCTACGGCCATGTCTCTTTCGAAGGGACTAGGGGTTGATGCGGTTATTGTAACAGCCGCTACAAAAAGCAACGAACCAATTCATCAGGCTGCGCTGATGTGTAGAAAACGTGGTCGTATAATCCTTGTCGGGGTAACCGGTCTGGAATTGTCGAGGGACGATTTTTACGAGAAAGAACTCACCTTTCAGGTTTCGTGCTCCTATGGTCCAGGACGATATGATCCGAATTACGAAGATAAGGGAAATGACTATCCAATAGGTTATGTTCGTTGGACGGAACAGCGTAACCTTACAGCAGCGCTCGACCTTATGGCTAGCGGTCGTCTGAACGTGAAACC
>CAITZA010000145.1 GCA_903896745.1 uncultured Desulfomonile sp.
GCGCCCTTAGCGTTCTCTTGGGAATCAGGGCGAATGTTGAAACTCTGTTTGATATACCCGGTGAAGCTTTCTACCCACCACCCGCCATAAAATCAACACTCATCAGAATAGTCTTTGACCACCCACCCAAAATTTATGTTTCAGACTACAGGTTGCTCACACGTTTGGTAAAGACAGCTTTCGCATCCCGGCGCAAGACTTTACGCAACAACCTTAAATCCTTTTTGACACATGGTCTTGATTCAAACGGGCTCCAAAGGGCAGCCACAAACTGCGGCATTGACTTGGGCCGTCGCGCTGAAGCTTTGTCCCCGGAAGAATTTGCAGCATTTTCAAACGCTATCGGACATGAAACAGAAAGCCAATGACACTGAATCGATTTCCTGCTATTTTTTTGTGAATCCTCCATCCCCTGTCAAGACCCCAAAGTCCTTCTCCATAAACTTATAAACCGGTTTGTTGACAAAGAACTCATATATCCTGTCAGCGTTCGATGTTATATCAATATCCGCAAAGCTTTCAGGATAAAGAAGCTTTCCGACGGAGTAGGCGTCCGCTATGGAAGTGTCAATATTTGTAACATAAAAATTGAATGGGAACAGGACATAAATCCTCGATTCCCGAAAAGCTTTCAAAGACTCATAGTAACCCGGATTTTTCTGATAATCCTGTAACGTAGGAACCAGCCCGCTGCCGTCAATGAAGATTATATCCGGATTCCACGCAAGTAACTGCTCCTTGTTTATGAACAGGTGTTCCTTTTTGTTCAAACCTTTTACGACATTATTGGCTTTTACCCACTCGAAAGGTGTGTAATCGTAGTCAGTGCTTTCAATTCCCTGCTGTCCCCTGAATCCAACGCCACCGACATATACGGATGGTCCGGGTTTTGCCAAAGTGTCTCCAACCCTTTGGTTCAGATCCATTCGAGCGTCATTTATAAACTGAATTATGGATGCAGCGCGTTCTTCAGCCCCTAGGATCCTCGCCGCCAAATTGAGGGAATCAAAGAGCTTTTCGTCAAAACCCGCAAACCGTCCCTGCGACAACACTACCACGGGAATGCCAAGTTTATCCTGCAATGTGGTCGCCTTGCCCGGATCCATGTAAGATATGAAGATCACCTCAGGCCTTACTTTCAGGGTCGCCTCCAGGTCAGGCTCATTGTTAATGTTCCCGGGCCCACCCATCGCTATTGTCGGCAACTGAACCAATTGAGGGTTGGCCAGAAGGTATGGTCTGCCATAAGGTGAGTTTTTCTCGAAGTTCTCTATTCCCACTACCTTATGTTGCTGACCAAGGTAGACTATCTGTCGCAAGCTGCCAGGCCCAAGGCATACTATTCGTTCAGGATTTGCAGGAACATTCACAGTTCGGCCAGACATGTCAGTTATTTCAATCTGTCCCGCCTCCGACCTCGAAACTGCTGTAAGCATCGAAATGACAATTGCTGCCATAATGAATGTAGAGGCAAATGTTTTTCTCATGCTGGTCAGCCTTTCATGCTAACAGGCCAGGTTTTTACCTGACATTTGGCGCGTTTGAGGGAACTGAAGGTCTCTACGCCCAAACTACCTCAATTCCCGGTTGGAACAACGATCGGGTAACCGTTAACCTTCGCAAGGATCACATCTATCCCGTAAACATGATGAATAATTTCGGGTGTCACCTGATTTGTTGAAATACACGAATAGACGGTATTATCCTTGATCATCAAGAGGGCGTCTGCATATCTCATGGCCAGGTTGAGGTCATGCATCGTAATGATTACCGACACGTCATGATCCTGCACAACATTCCTGATGAGGCTCATGACATCAATCTGGTTCTTCAGGTCAAGATTGCTGGTTGGTTCATCGAGCAGCAGTATGTCTGGTTCTTGCGCGAGAGCTCTGGCGATAATGACCTTTTGAGACTCTCCCCCACTGAGCTCGGATACCTTTCTGAGCGCAAACCTGTCCAGCTTCATCGTATGTAGAATTCTTTCAACTATTTCATAATCCCGTTTCACAGCCGCCCACTTGATGTGGGGCTTGCGACCCAGCAACACGGTGTCAAAAACGGTCAGCGAGTCCTCGGAATATTTTTGCGGGACGTATCCCATGCGCCTGGCTATTCTGGTTCCACTCAGCCTCAATATGTCCTCGTCATTGACAAGTATTGAGCCCTTTGTCGGCTTGAGTATCCTGTTAACGCATTTGAGAAGAGTTGATTTGCCGGCCCCGTTCACTCCCAGCACTCCAAGTATCTTGCCGCGTGCAAGCTCAAAACTTACACCCTCCAGGACAGGAGCGCTGTTATACCGGAAGCTTACACCCTGAACCGAAAGGATCATTTCTGATACCCCCTTACAAGCAGATACAGGAAAAGCGGGGCGCCCATGAACGAGGTAAGTACCCCTACCGGCAAAGTCCCGGTTCCTATCACCGTCCTGCCAAGCGTGTCCGAAACAAGGAGGATGAGAGATCCCATGACGCAGGAGTGCGGTATCAGAAATCTGTGATCCGGCCCAACAAGCCTGCGGGCTATATGTGGCGCCAAAAGCCCTAGAAACGCTATCACTCCCATAAATGCCGTCACCATGGCTGTTACAAGGGTAGCCATTGTCATTCCGGCTACGCGCGACACAGTGACGTTCACTCCCAGAGATTCGGCCACATCATCCCCAGCCGACAAGGCATTCAAATTCCAGCGGTTAACCATAAAATAGGCTGTTACGGTTATTGCGGACGCCAGGCTTAACGCGACCTCACGCCAGTTCAAACGTCCGACATCACCAAATGTCCAGAAAACTATCGAAGCCACCTCAACGTCACTACCAAAATATTGCAGCAACACCGTTCCGGATACGAAAAGGGAAGACAAGGCCACTCCAGCAAGTATTATGGCCTCGGATGACAGCTTTTTTACGGCTGAAAGCAGCAGTATTACGCCGGTTGCCATCATGGCCCCAAGAAAGGCAAACACCGTCACAGAATAGACGTTTGTCAGGTTCAATACGGTCCCCGCCCCAGTGTTGGCAGGAGCTTTGGGCGCCATCCCCGCATTTAATACCACTATCGCAAAGGCAGCCCCAAAAACCGCGCCGTGACTGACACCCAAAGTAAATGGCGAAGCGAGCGGATTCTTCAGCAAACACTGGACAGCCACGCCGGAAACTGCCAAACCCCAACCCCCAACTATTGCGGCGGCTATACGGGGAGCGCGTATGTTCCATATAACAACATCCTCCGCTCCGCTATTTGACCCCAACAGGGTTCTGATCACGCTCCACACCGGAATATTGTAAGAACCGGTCGAAATTGCATAGATCGCCACTACCACCAGCAACACGAGCAGCATGACGAAGAGGGTAATTTTCCTGTTAATATAGGCGGAGTAATGTTCTGTCAGGTTCGATGCGCAGGTCATAAAATAGCACTTATCAAGCAATTGTGATTTTAGGGTGCTACTTTAACCTAAAACGTGCAATAATGCAACGGTTCTACAGCTTGCAACCGAAAAATATGCGCCGCTTCTATAACCATCAGGGAAGTTTATGCTCTCCATTCACTGCGGAAGGCTTTCCCTTTCTCGAAAAAGTCCGATAGATCATTACGTAAAAGAGTGGAGCGTAGAGAGTTACAAGTATGGTGGCCGTCACGACGCCTCCGAGGACGCCTGTTCCGATGGCTTTTTGGGCGCCTGCGCCTGCGCCGGTCGCCAAGGCCAGCGGTAAGACTCCGAATCCAAAGGCAAGTGAAGTCATTACGATGGGGCGCAACCTCAACCTTGCCGCTTCCAGGGTGGCCTCTATAAGATCAATGCCCTCCTCGACTCGCGCCTTTGTGAACTGAATGATGAGGATGGCGTTCTTTGTAGTCAGGCCGAGTGTTGCGAGTAGCCCGATCTGGAAGTAGACATCATTGGGCATTGCTCGCATTGTGGTGGCCAGAACGCCTCCGATGGCCCCTAAAGGTAGCGTCAGGAGTATGGCGAAAGGAATTGGCCAGCTTTCATAAAGGGCGGCGAGGCAGAGAAATATTACAAGAATGGAAAAAGCGTATAGCGTTGACGCCTGAGTTCCCGCCAGACGTTCCTGAAAGGACAGGCCGCTCCAGTCAAACCCGACCCCTTGCGGCAGCCTGGATACGATTTCCTCCATGGCTCGCATGGCTTCGCCCGAACTTTTCCCCGGAGCTGGTTCACCCCATATATTAATCGATGGGAAGCCGTTGAATCTTTCCAGCTTTGGAGAGCCTGAAGTCCAGTGTCCTGACGCCAGTGATGAGAACGGCGCCATTTTGCCTTCACCATTACGGACATAAAGCTTTTCAAGGTCATTCGGCATCATTCGATGCGGCGAATCCGCCTGCAAATAAACCCTTTTTACCCTGCCGGCCTGGATGAAGTCGTTGATATAAACCGAACCAAACGCCGCTGATATCGTTTGATGTATGGCGGAAATATTTACTCCCAAAGCCCCGGCCTTTTCCCAGTCAACGTCTATGCGGTATTCGGGAACGTCATTCATGCCGTTGGGCCTGACGGCCATCAGTCTGGAGTCCTGAGCTGCCATTCCAAGGGCCTGGTTTCTGGCGTTCATAAGCGCTTCGTGTCCCAGACCTCCACGATCCAGCAATTGAAAATCGAACCCCTTGGCATTTCCCAACTCTATGACCGATGGCGGAGTAAACGCAAATACCATCGCGCTTCGTATTTGGGAAAACACCCTCATGGCTCGCTTAACGATCGCATCCGCCCTCAATTCCGGTCTGTCCCGCAATTTCCAGTCTTTTAACTTGACGAACGCCAGTCCCACATTCTGGCCTCTACCGGAATAGCTGAATCCCGCCACTGTAGTGCAGGATTCTATAGCGTCCTTCTCTTGGGTAAGAAAGTAGTCATTGGCCTGCGCAAGTATTTTTTCAGTTTGCTCCAGGGTAGCGTTACCGGGAAGTATGGCCTGAACATAAAGAACACCCTGATCTTCATCGGGAAGATATGATGTTGGCATGCGTTGAAAAAGCCCTGTCATCGAAACCACTATCACAAGGTAAATGGCCAGGTACGGCAGTTTCCTTCCCAATGCGTGTCCTACGACGCTCAGGTACTTGTCGCTAGCCGTCTGGAAGAAGGCGTCAAACCACCTGAAGAAGGGTTTGAGTATCCAGAAGCCCTTTTCAGCGTGTCCATGCCCCTTGGGAATAGGTGGCAGCAAGCCTGCGCATAGCACAGGAGTAAGAATCAGCGCCACAACCACCGACAGAAGCATGGCTGAAATGATGGTTATCGAGAACTGCCGGTAAATGACTCCTGTTGACCCGCCAAAAAAAGCCATTGGGCCGAACACCGCCGATAGCACCAGGCCGATACCTATCAGAGCGCTGGTTATTTGGGTCATGGATTTTCGGGTCGCTTCACGGGGCGACAAACCCTCGTCTCGCATGATTCGCTCGACGTTCTCAACCACTACAATCGCATCATCAACCAGAAGCCCGATGGCAAGCACCATGGCAAACATCGTCAGCATGTTTATGGAATATCCGAAGAGCCCCAGTATGGCGAATGTCCCGAGAATGACAACAGGAACTGCAATGGTCGGGATCATGGTTGCCCGTATATTTCCCATGAAAACGTACATGACCAGGAAAACAAGCAGAACAGCCTCAAAAAGTGTTTTCACCACTTCCTCGATCGCCACCTTCACGAACGGAGTGGTGTCATAAAAGTAAACGGCCTTCATGCCCGGTGGGAAATATCGGCTCATCTCGGCAATTTTGGCCTTTATCGCATTGGCCGTGTCAAGCGCATTGGCGCCTGCGGCCTGACGGATTGCCATACCGGCGGATGGCTTGCCGTTATACCTGGCTACGACATCATAAGTTTCCGTTCCGAGCTCGGCTCGGCCAATGTCCTTGATCCTTACAACCGACCCGTCAGGATTCATCCGGACAGGAATATTTGCGAATTCCTCCGGAGTCTTCAACAGATTCTGAACAATGATTGAGGCGTTCAGACGCTGTCCTTCAACAGCAGGCGTTCCACCGAACTGTCCGGCTGAAATCTCCACATTATACGCCCTTAGCGCCTTTACCACGTCTTCGATCGTAAGGTAATACTCAGTGAGACTGTCCGGATTGATCCAGATACGCATTGCATACTGGGTTCCAAAATTTTCTACCTCACCGACTCCCGGAACACGGGCCAGGACTTTCTCAAGATTGGATTGCGCATAATCCCTGAGGTCATTACCGTCCATGGAACCATCTTCCGAGATGAGTCCTATAATCAGGAGGTAATTTCTGGTGGATTTGCTAACCCTGACGCCCTGCTTCTGGACGACATCCGGAAGGCTCGCCATTGCAAGCTGAAGCTTGTTCTGAACCTGAGACCACGCCAGGTCCGGGTCAGTGCCCGGAGCGAACGTCAGCTCAATCCTCGCCGAACCCGACGAATCACTGGTGGCCGACAGATAGAGCATCTTGTCGAAGCCGGTCATCTTCTGTTCGATTATCTGGGTAACACTGTTTTCGACCGTCTCAGCGGAGGCCCCAGGATAGAAGGCAGTGATCGCAATTGATGGAGGCGCTATCGGCGGATACTGCGAAATCGGGAGATTGTAAATCGCCAGACCGCCGGCTACCATCATGACTATGGCAATGACCCAGGCGAATACAGGTCTATCAAGGAAGAAATTGGATAGCATCAGGCGCCCCCGTCCCTCTTACCGGGGGATTGTTTGACAGGTTCACCCGCCTGATCCTGAGCCTTCCCCTTACTTTCCACTGACACAACCCGCACCGCAGACCCAGGACGTATCCGCTGCAATCCCTCCACTATTACCCGGTCGCCACCGCTCAGCCCAGACGCTACAAGCCATCTGTCCCCTATGGCCCTGTCCAGCTTCAGCATCCGCTGTTGCGCTCTGCCCTCAGAATCAACTGTGAACACGCTCGGGTTACCTTTGGGATCACGCGATACCGCCTGTTGAGGAACCAGAATGGCCTGCTCGGATATCCCCTCCTGGACTCGTGCCCTAACAAACATGCCCGGAAGCAGTAGTCCTTCCGGATTGGGAAATACTATCCTCAATATGACTGACGCCGTCGATGGGTCTACTGTCACATCCCGGAACTGTAAGGTTCCAGTCATGGGATATTCGGCGCCATCCTTCAGAAACAGGAGAACCTTGCGCTGGCTCTTTCCGTTCACATTAAGGCGTCCCTCCTCGAGGTGGCTTTTTAGCCGCAACAGTTCGGTTGTTGACTGCGGAAGATCGACATATATCGGGTCTATCTGCTGGATGGTTGAAAGAGGTAGTTGCTGGTATGCGGTTACCAGAGCGCCATCCGTAATGTTTGACTTTCCTATCCGACCGGAAATGGGCGCCGTTACCCGGGTATACTTGAGGTTGATGCGGGCTGTCTCCAGAGCGGCCTTCCAGTATTCTATATCAGCCTCGGCCTGTTTTAGGGCGGCTTCCCTGTCATCGTAGTCCTGCTGGCTTACTGCTTTTTCAGCCAGAAGACCGCGATATCGTTCGGCCCTCGACCTGATCGCCGGCAAATTCGCCTCAGATTTTGCCAAAGCCGCCTTTGCGCTATCAACAGCGGCCTGAAATGGAGCGGGGTCTATGAGATAAAGCTCCTGTCCCTCCAAAACATCAGTTCCCTCGCGAAACAGACGTTTGAGCACAATCCCGTTTACTTGCGGACGTATCTCGGCTATACGGTAAGCCGACGTTCGCCCGGGCAATTCCGTGGTTAATACAATATGCTCGGGCTGTATTGTCACAGCCGCCACCTCGGGAAGAGGCGCAGCCGCCTGCTTCGGTTTGTCACACCCAAAAAAAATCATGGATGAAACCATAACAAATGATAAAATAATAAAATTGCGCGATCGGGACATAGGGTAACCCCATATATGGTTTGATGGCCTATTCAATAGCTCCGCCGGACATAGCTCCAGCTTCCCTCAATACACCCCTGAAAAAGATATCCGACACAGTTGTAATGTCAGCAGGTCCCTTAAACTGCAACGGCGCCTCCATCATACGCCAGAGAATCGCGTTTAGCGACCCTTCCAATGCCAGGGCCATGCTGTAAGGATTTACGTTCCTGAATATCTCTTCGCATATACCCCTCTCGAAAACCGACGCCAGCTTATCGATCATCTCATCATATAACCTTAGAATGTCCCTGTCCAAACCTGATTTTATGTTGAAGCTCGCTCCGGTAGTTTCAGCAAAATACAGACGCATCAGCGGAAGATTGCCGAAAAAAAGCTCCTGGCGAACACGTATGTACTTCTCTATCGCCACCAGGGGGCTCTTTTCTTCATCTAGCGCTTTGGAAAGCAGATCATGGCACTTAACGGCCATTTCAATGATCAGCGCCTTGTAAAGCCCCTCCTTGTTGCTGAAAAATTTATACAGCGTGCCGATGCCAAACTCGGCTTCAGCAGCTATCTCATGCATTGACACATTATGATAACCCTTGGTTGAAAAAAGCCTGAGCGCAGCATCGAGTATTTCTGCGCGCTGTCGCATATTTTCCCGCTCCCGCCTTGGGATTTTCTGGTCATTGGCAATTGGATGGTCGGGCGCAGGTAGAATCATTTCATTCTCCATCTGATGGTTTGTTCAAAACCAGAATGTTACGTCAAA
>CAITZA010000146.1 GCA_903896745.1 uncultured Desulfomonile sp.
AAAAATACGGGCGATCCTAATTAGGGAATCGCCCGTTTTTTGCAAGTCTGTTCAGATTTTCGTCATATACCCTTTATGGCCTCCTCGAAGCCCTTCATGGAACCTTCGATAGTTTCGTCAGACACGCAGTAAGCTATTCTGAAAAAGCCAGGTCCTCCGAAACCGACGCCTGGAACGGTCAGTATCAGTTTGTCACGTAACCTGGCGACAAAGGCGACATCATCTTCGATTGGCGACTTGGGAAACAGATAAAATGCGCCCTCAGGTTTAATGACATCGTATCCAAAGGCAGTGAGAGCATTGTATAGTCTGTCGCGCCTGCGTTTATAGATTGATACATCGACAATGTCGTTCAGATGGTTTGCTACAGCTCGCTGAATGAGGCTTGGAGCGTTAACGAAGCCCAATATCCTGTTGGCCAGGACCAGTCCGGCGGCGGTCTTTTCAGCGGATTCCATTTCCGGATTCATGGCGATATATCCCAGACGCTCGCCGGGAATAGAAAGATCCTTCGAAAATGAAGTTACCACCATGCTGTTTTTATATGCCTTCAGAATGCTGGGCACAACGGCGCTATCATATATGATACCGCGATAGGGTTCATCGGATATCAAAACTATTGCTCGACCGAATTCGCTGCTTTTTGATCGCAACACATCCGACAGCGCTTTGACCTGCTCTTCCGTGTATATCCTTCCCGTGGGGTTGTTGGGTGAGTTGATAAGCACGGCAGCGGTCTTTGGGGTAATTGCCTTTTCAATTTCAGAAACATCCAGGGAGAAATCAGGTCTGGTTGGAACCAGAACCGCCGAGCCACCGTGATTATCGCAGTAAAACACGTATTCGACGAAGAACGGTTTAGGAATGACCACCTCGTCCCCAGGGTTAAGCAATGTCTTTAAAGCAACATTAAGACCACCACCCGCTCCAACCGTCATGATGATCGTTGAACCGTCTATCTGGATTCCCTCGTCACGTGAAATTTTTTGAGCTATGGCGTCGCGGGTTTGCATGAGCCCTGCGTTGGGCATGTATGCGTGGGCACCGGGCGTGTTATCGTTAGCTGCCATTGAAATGGCCTTTTTAAGACCGACCGAGGGTTCAAGGTTTGGGTTGCCGAGAGAAAAATCAAAAACATTTTGAGGGCCAAACTGTTGTTTTAGACGCGCTCCTTCCTCAAACATCTTTCTGATCCATGATGAGCGTTCCATGAAATCTGCGATCTTGGCAGATACTGGCATTTTCTTAGTCCTCCATGTTTGGCCTTCGTAGTACAAACGAAAGCCCGGCTGAAATCTGCATCCAGTGTCCTAGCCGGGCTTTCGACCTTGCATCAGCCCTTTATTTCTAAGGGTGTCCAATATTACCATACTAGCGGCGGATAAGTCAAAGAATTTATGACATTATCAGGCTAAACGACAGCAATGACCGGTTAGACGCTGGAAATAACAATATATGGTTTTGTTAGCAAAAATAGGTTATATTTCGCAAAGTCTCAACACTTTTTGTGCAATATTCACCATGATTCGGCAAAGTGTTAATGAAAGCCATCCACAAAATCTGCTTCCTGGCCGTCATGGCTGTTTCACTCCCCTGCGTAGCTGTCGCTGTGGCCGTGACCGAATTCGAAATGGCTACGGCGGCCATTAGCGAAGGACGTCTGGAGCAGGCGGTCAAGTTGCTGGATTCATACATCAGGAAAAATCCGAAATCCTACGCTGCCTACGTAAATCGAGGCTCCGCGCTATTCTATATGGGATATGTATTCAGAGGTGTCAACGACTGGCATAAGGCCAAAAATCTTGCGCCATTATTCGCTTATGGCGTATACACCGGTGAGATTGTCTGGCAAAGCTATCCACGGGGGAATTTTCTGGACTATGTTGCATCAATTGAACTCTATCCGGATCACGTCGCTACCGTAAACATGCTGGGCGCCACATACCTCGATTTTGGCATGAACGAAAAGGCTCTTGATCTGTTCAAAAAATCATCGGAACTGACTGCAAATCCACTTTTCAAAACTGACCTGGAATGGTGGAGTTATACCTTGAACCCCTCTGAAAAACCCCGCCCACGCTAGCTTTAAGTTCCTGTATCAATCTGCGCCTGTTATGTGGAATTCATTTGCAATCCCCGCGTTTGCCTATCCGCGCCCAAGTATTAAATTTTTGAGTGGTATGGTTCCAAACAAAAGATGCGCCACTGTAACAAGTTAAAATTTGTTGACTTAATCATGTTTTGAGAATAGTCTGTGTGTTTAACTTTTCGTGTCCGGGAGAATCAAAATTGAAAGGCCGAATCAACATAGACAGGGAAAGGTGCAAGGGTTGTGAGCTATGCATGACCGTGTGCCCCAAGAAGAAAATAGGGATATCCAAGAAACTAAATACCAAGGGGTATTATCCTGCTGAATTCTCTGGAGATACACCTCAGGATTCAGATAAGACCGGATGCACTGGCTGCTCCTTATGCGCTATCATCTGCCCGGATGTCGCGATAGAAGTTTATCGCGAAGACAAAGAGTAATCTAAACAATTAATTGTTCAGTGAGGAAAGCATAATGTCCGCCAAAACTCTCATGCGTGGAACGCATGTGCTGGGTGAGGCCGCTATTCGTTCCGGATGCAGGGCCTATTTCGGATACCCAATCACACCACAAAATGAACTTCCCGAATACATGTCGTCCGCGTTCGCAAAAATGCCTGACGCTGTGTTTGTTCAGGCTGAAAGTGAACTCGCGTCAATTAACATGGTCATAGGCGCATCCTGTACCGGCGCGCGGGTTATGACCTCCTCGTCGAGTCCGGGCGTAAGCCTGAAACAGGAGGGAATATCGTACCTGGCGGCCATGGAGCTCCCCGCAGTTATCGTAAACATGATGCGCGGCGGCCCTGGTCTTGGAAACATAGCCCCGGCGCAAAGCGATTATTTCCAGGCTACAAGGGGCGGTGGTCACGGCGATTACAGGGTAATTGTCCTGGCGCCGGCCTATGGTCAGGAGATTGCGGATATGACCCGACAGGCTTTCGATCTCGCCGACAAGTATAGAACACCTGTCATGATACTTGGGGATGGAATGATGGGCCAAATGATGGAACCGGTCATTTTTCCGGACCCAGTTGACGTAAACGCATTACCAGCAAAGGATTGGGCGCTGACCGGCGCCAAGGATCGCCCAAGTCGTATCATTAGATCGTTGTGGCTTGATCCGCCCAAGGAAGAAGAACTCAACTGGAGACTGGTTCGAAAATATGAAGTCATAACTGAAGATATTACAGACCAGGAAATTTACCTTTGTGACGACGCTGAGATAGTTATAGTAGCTTATGGCACAGCAGCGCGTATAGCCAAGGGCGCAGTTCACAGGGTTCGTAGCCAGGGCGTCAAAGCCGGTCTCTACAGGCCAAAAACCCTCTGGCCATTTCCGAGTCATGAACTGGCGGCCATGAGCAAGGACCTCCATCATATACTGGTTTTTGAAATGAGCGCCGGCCAGATGGTTGAAGATGTGAGGCTTTCAGTGGAGGGCAGGTGTCCGGTTTCATTCTATGGCCGCCCTGGCGGCGTAGTTTCGACACCCGAGGAAATAGCGGGCGTTTTGAACAGCCTGGGCGCGAATGTGGTAAAAAAGTCTGCGTAATTTAGCCCGGTTTTCATAAAATAAGAATATTGCATTTTTGTTGTTGTCTCATGACAACGCACGGGAGTCTTAGACGTGAAAAAAATTTTTAGCCGGCCCAAATCACTTAAAGATGTTCCCTTCCATTACTGCCCCGGTTGCGGGCATAGTGTGATACACCGTCTGGTGTGCGAGGTAATTGATGAATTGGGCATTCAGGACAACTGTATAGGAGTGCCGCCAGCCGGATGCGCAGTGTTGGCCTATAACTATTTTGATGTCGATATGTGTGAAGCCCCACATGGACGCGCTGCGGCCGTGGCTACTGGAATAAAACGCATGTTGCCGGACAGGGTTGTTTTCACTTATCAGGGAGACGGAGACATCGCGGCAATTGGCACGGCCGAAACTATTCATGCGGCCAATCGTGGCGAAAGGGTGACAAGCATATTCGTGAATAATGCCGTTTATGGAATGACTGGCGGCCAAATGGCCCCGACGACTCTGCCAGGGCAGGTAACCACCACCTCGCCGGGCGGACGTTCCCCATTGAGAGACGGAAATCCCCTGGATCTGAGCGCCATGCTTGCCTTAGCCGCTGGAAGCGTTTATATCGAGCGGACTACCGTGGCCAACCCCAAAGGAGTGAACAGGACGAAAAAAGCCATTAGAAAGGCTTTTCAGGTTCAGATGGAAGATAAGGGTTTTTCACTGGTAGAAATATTGTCGCCCTGTCCAACCAACTGGAAAATGACACCAACCGCATCGATCCACTGGGTTGAAGAAACCATGTCAAAAATCTTTCCAATACAGGTGATCAAGGATGTCGCTTAAAATTATTTTTTCCGGTTTTGGTGGTCAGGGAGTGCTCATGATGGGTTATGTCCTGGCTTTTGCAGGTATGAACGAAGATAAGCACGTGACATTCCTTCCTTCTTATGGCGCCGAAGTTCGTGGTGGCACTGCCAATTGCACGGTGGTGGTTTCTGACGAAGAAATTGCTTCGCCAATAGCATCAGCCCCTGAATTTGTAGTCGCAATGAATTATCCGTCCATGATTAAATACCAGAACATGGTAAAATCTGGCGGGGTAATGTTTCTCAACAGCGATTTGATATCTGAGGAACCGTCCCGGGGAGACATAAACCTGTTCAGGGCGCCGGTGAACACTTTGGCTCACGATATGGGCGCGGATCGTTCCCTGAACATGGTCATGCTTGGAATAGTCGCAGCGAAGACGGGCATGGTTTCTCGGGAAGCTCTTTTGTTGGCCATTGAGAAAGTTCTGCAGGGAAAGAAAAAAAGTCTGATTGAAATGAATCAGAAGGCCCTGGAAGCAGGAATGAATTTCGCTACGGAAAATAACTGAAAGTATCTTTTTTTGCATGACATAATTTGCATGGGAGGCGAGGATGAAAACCGTTCATGAGCTGGCAGTCGAACTAAGAAATGCGCCGGGAGCTTTATCAGATGTGGTCGAACTGCTATCCTCTACCGGCATTAATATACTTGGTTTGAGCGCAAAGGTTGAGGGAGACATTGGTATTGCCGGCCTGGTGGTCAATGATCCGTCGAGAGCTGTCAATGTTCTTGAGACAGCCGGATACAAAGTGACACTTCGTGACATATTGGCAGTGGAGGCGCCAAATCATCCCGGGGCCCTCAACGCTATCCTGAAACCATTGAAAATGGCTGCTGTAAATATTGAAAACATCTATTTTCTTCGCGGATCGATGGTTATGGGCGCCGGGCAGATACTAGCCATTGAAGTCAATGATTGCGGTCAGGCCTATAAGGCCTTGTCTGAAGAATGGATAAGAATTTTGGGCGAAGAAGTGTACAACTTGTAAAAGTCAACCCAAAGCTTTGGAACAACCGTCATGAGGCTCTTGAAAAAAGAGCCTTCCGGTCGGGTGGTGTCAATTTCTCTTCATGTCATGCCCCAAAGTCCTGTTCAGGAAACATACCATCTTCTCAAATGCGTCTAGAAGAGCCGGTTTCATGAATCTGTTTTCGGTTCTCAGATCATAATAAATATTGAACATATGTTTTTGTTCGGGGTAAATGTTGACTTCATGCGGTCGCATGCTTGTCTTCAGGTTCCAGGCGAGTTCCCTGGCGTATTTGACATCATAGACATCATCCTTTTCCCCATGAAATATTTGAACCGGCGGCAACCTGAACGGCTCGTAAGGCATTATCCATGGCCACCCTCCATAATTCCATACAACAGCACGAATTCTGGGGTCCTTGCAGGCGTATGCCAGGGCTGCATTGGCGGGCTGGGAAAATCCTGACAGCGCTATCCTGCTCCTGTCCACCCATGGCGAGCTTGCCAGGTAATCAACGGTAGCGCGAATGGTCTTCAGATACCATTGATTTCCAAAAAAAAGTTTGGCCCCTACCGCGCCCTGGTTTATGCTTCCGAGCGCATATCCTATTCCTCTATCCCATGACCATGGTCCAGGCGTCATGTCTTCAGGGTAATTCGACGGATCAATCAACGCCACCACATAATCCCGGTCCGCCAGTAACTGGCAGTGTTCATGATACTGGGCTATTTTTGTTCCGCCGACTCCTACCCCAACAACTACTCCGGGTAGAGGTTTGCTGGCGCCGGACTTGGGCAAGAACAAGTAAACAGGCAGACTTGATCCGTTCACAACAGGAATTTCAACCCTGAAACAGGCGTGAGCCATCTCCATGGACGAAAACGCGATCATCACAACAACAGCGCATATTGCCCATATCACTTTGGTAGCTTCTTTTTTCAACGCTTGCGCCCCTAAACATCATATTTTGTGGAAGCGATGCGCACGTATCATACGAGACGCTCACGCCCATATTTATCTTAATACATTAAAATATATTTGTAGCATATTGATATAGTACTGGAATCTACCATCATTTGTTAAGCGTGTCAAGCGCAGAATCTTCAGAATCAGCGCTCATAATGAGTCAATAGTCTTGAAAAAACGATGCAAAGGTTATAATATCGTCTAATCTGACAAAGATACAATCCCCCATGAAAAGTACAGTTCACGTGACAGCCATCAGGCATTCGTCAAGTTTCTATTAAACCCAGCGCAAGAGTCCCTTCGTTAGGAGGCATTATGAATCCTTCCGCTTCGCCATACCAACCGCTAAACCATATCAGGATAGTGACGGCTGCGTCTTTGTTTGATGGTCATGACGCTGCGATAAATATCATGCGTCGCATATTGCAGGCTTCAGGCGCTGAAGTCATTCATCTTGGTCACAATCGTTCGGTATCGGAGGTTGTTACCGCTGCCGTTCAGGAGGATGCTCAGGCGATAGGTTTGAGTTCCTATCAGGGCGGGCACATGGAATACTTCAAGTATGCCATTGACTTGCTCAGGGAATATGGCAGCCCGCATATTCGGGTTTTTGGAGGTGGGGGTGGTGTCATCGTTCCTGAGGAAATCAGGGAACTGGAAGCTTATGGGGTTACCAGGATTTTCAGCCCTGAAGATGGCAGAAAATATGGTCTGCAAGGCATGATCAACATGTTCCTGGAGATGTCTGATTTTCCCGTTTCTGACGGAACGCTCGAATTTGATTTGAGTAATTTGTCTCCAAATAACTGGCGGCAGATTTCACGGCTTGTCTCAGCCATCGAGGTTGCCAAAGAAAAGGGTGAAAATTACCTCCGGGATATAATGGACAGGGTTATAGAAAAAAAGGGTGACAGAATTATTCCGGTTCTTGGCATAACAGGCACTGGCGGGGCAGGAAAGTCATCATTGACGGATGAGATAGTGCTTCGTTTCCTGAATGACCAGAAGGACAAAACAATTGGGATAATTTCGGTTGATCCTACGAGGCGCAAGACTGGAGGCGCCTTATTGGGCGACAGGATACGAATGAACTCTATCCATACCGACCGGGTCTACTACAGGTCAATGGCTACCAGAAGCCAGGGTATGGAAATCCCAAACCACATGGAAGAATCCATTCAGGCGCTCAAGGCTGCAGGTTTCGATCTCATAGTGGTTGAAACGGCAGGAATAGGGCAGGGTGACGCTGCAATCGTCCCAATGGTTGATGTCTCATTGTACGTCATGACTTCCGAGTTTGGAGCACAAAGCCAACTGGAAAAAATCGATATGCTCGATTTTGCCGACCTGATCGCTGTTAACAAGTTTGATCGACAGGGCTCCGAAGATGCAATTCACGACGTAAGAAAACAGGTTCAGCGAAACAGGACGGATTTCTTCAAATCCCTGGAAGACTTTCCCGTATATGGAACGATCGCATCGCGATTCAATGACGACGGAGTAACCGGTCTGTATGCCGCGATAGTGGAAGCCTGCTCCACCAAAACAGGGATTGACTGGACGACCTCCTGCCAGGCGAGACCAGACAGGAAACCATCCTCCAGGACCATTATCATTCCGACCGAGAGATCCGGATACCTCTCTGAAATTGCTGATACCACAAGGAGATACCATCAGTGGGGGAGAGAACAGGAAGAGCTTGTAAGGCGTCTGTGGCATCTTGATGAAGTCCAGAAGGAACTATTGTTCGGAGTGAATTGTGATTCTTCTACAGCCCTTGAGGGTATCAAATGTATTCAGGAGGACATAGAAAAACGTCTTGATCCAAAGGCGCTAAGGCTCGTTGGTGAATGGGAAGATATTAAACAGGCTTATTCAGGTGAAGATTATATTTTTGAGGTGCGCGGCAGAAGAATACCAACAAAGCTAAAAGTCCGCACATTGAGTGGAACCTTGATGCCAAGAATTGCTCTTCCAAAATTTACGGATACTGGGGAACTTCTTCGATGGAGGCTAAAGGAAAATCTCCCAGGCATGTTTCCTTACACAGCCGGTGTTTTCCCGTTCAAGCGTCAGGATGAAGACCCCACCAGGATGTTTGCGGGAGAAGGAGATCCATTCCGTACCAACCGACGCTTTAAGTACCTGTCTGCCAACAGTGTGGCAAAAAGGCTATCGACAGCGTTTGATTCCGTTACCCTTTATGGACGTGACCCCGAAGAACGTCCCGATATTTATGGTAAAATAGGCACATCCGGTGTTTCGGTCTGCACACTTGATGATGTGAAGGTTCTATACTCTGGTTTCGATCTAAGCGCTCCAAACAACTCCGTATCCATGACCATCAATGGGCCTGCCCCCATTATGCTCGCAATGTTTTTTAATACCGCAATTGATCAGAAAATCGAGCAATTCAGGCAGGAAACAGGGAATGACCCCAATGCCGAGCAAACCGCAAGAATCAAGGCGGATGTCTTGTGTTCGGTTCGTGGCACCGTTCAGGCAGATATACTAAAAGAGGACCAGGGACAGAATACCTGTATATTCTCTACTGATTTCTCACTAAAGATGATGGGAGACATTCAGGAATATTTTATCAGGAATAATGTACGCAATTTTTATTCGGTATCCATTTCCGGGTACCATATAGCCGAGGCCGGCGCAAACCCGATTACTCAGTTGGCTTTCACACTGGCCAATGGCTTTACCTATGTAGAATATTACCTCTCGCGCGGAATGAAGATAGATGATTTTGCGCCTAACCTGAGCTTTTTCTTCTCCAATGGGCTCGAACCAGAATACAGTGTCATAGGAAGGGTAGCCAGGAGGATTTGGGCGATTGCCATGAGGGACAAATACAGCGGGAATGAAAGATCCCAAAAACTGAAATATCACATCCAGACCAGCGGTAGATCCCTTCACGCCCAGGAAATTCAGTTCAACGACATAAGAACCACCCTGCAGGCGTTGATTGCCATTTATGACAACTGTAATTCATTACACACCAACTCCTACGACGAAGCAATTACGACGCCGAGCGAGGAGTCAGTAAGGAGGGCTCTCGCCATTCAGCTAATAATAAACAGGGAATGGGGCATTTCAAGATGCGACAACTTCAATCAGGGAAGCTTCATCCTTGAGGAGCTTACAGATTTGGTCGAGGAAGCCGTTCTGTCCGAGTTTGATCGTATATCACAGCGTGGTGGTGTATTAGGCGCCATGGAAACAGGGTATCAAAGGACTAAAATACAGGATGAATCCCTTTATTATGAAACCCTGAAATCAACCGGTGAATATCCCATTATCGGAGTCAACACTTTCCTGAAGGAGGATGCCTTCCATCTCGAACTAACTGCGGTAGAACTTGCCAGAGGAACAGAACAGGAAAAACAGTCCCAGCTATCCAGACTACGCGAGTTCCATGAGAGAAATGCCGACAAATCTCCGGAGGCCCTGGACAGACTTTTCAAGGTTGCCCAATCCGGCGAAAATCTGTTCGAAGAATTAATGGAGACCACCAAATATTGCTCTCTCGGTCAGATTTCTGACGCTCTATATCGGGCAGGAGGACAATACAGAAGAAATATGTAGGCGCAGGCTTACGGCGGGAAAAGTTCTCAGCAGGCTCAGAATTCCGGAGTGATTCTCCAGGCGGTGGTTTCGGTCGGCATGGACTGCGCTTCCGAATTGTCAACTATCATGACAGTTTTTGGTTCGGTGGCGCGACCCGAAGGCTTGTGAACCAACCTGAGTCTGCATGTGCCGGGCGGAAGGCTTATCATACCGTAATAAGCTCCCTTTTCGTCGGTGCTCACGTCCATGCAATCCTGCCACGGGCTTTGGGACACCTGAACTGTTACAACCGAATTGGGTATGTCGGGGAATCCCCCTGTGAATGTAACAGTGTCTCCGGAAATACTTGCCATCAGCGTGCTTTTTATTTCATGCCTGTCCATGGGAAGGTCGTGCTTTCTGGACACCTTGGAATACAGGCTGTCCCTGATCTTCCTGTTGTATCTTTTGTCGAAAGCTTTATAGGGCGCTGAAAATGGATTCTGTCCCTTCAAGAGATCGTTCCAGTCAAAAGCCAGGTTTATTCCGGTAGTCACTGTGAAATTTTCTCCAAATGATCCGTCTCGTCCGTAATGAAAATTGGCGTTTAGCATCCCATCGCGGGAATTAACAGAAACTGAGGCCCTATGCCCGGAAATATCCGTGTTGGCGGCCCTGTAACTGTGCGCCTGCGCATCCAGACGAATGTCAAAATATGGGAATAACGGAGGAACCACGAAGGACGCTCTGACATCCCCGCCACCAGGTAAGGCTTCCCTAAAAAGAGAAACTCCGTCCCTGACAACACTTTCTCGCACGTTAGTCGGAAAATAGGCGTTAGCTGATACCTTCAGATCCGAGAAATACCCCGGAAGGGCCGAAAGTTCCAACCCCACTACCGTCTCCCTCAGGAAATCTCCACCAATTCTACCAGGCCTAACCCAATCATGAAATGCGTGAAATCCGATCATGGCTTCAGAAGTTAATAAATGCCTGACGCCCGCGCCTAGGGAAAAACTCTCGCGTGCGTTGTTAACCGAAGCGCGGGGAGAAAAAAACACACTCTTGTCATTCCAGCCCCGCAAAGGCATAAAATAGTCAAGCCTGAATGTCGGCGAATTGTTCCACTTGTCCCAACCCGCATCAAATTCCATGCTTCTATGAACAGTTGACGGTAAGGCCAGGCTAAGTCCATAATTTATAGTCTGCGGTATGTATCTCTCTACGCTATCAGTATCCTTAGGCCTCTGATTTGGATGGGTAAACTGATGTGCGCTGTACGGGATGTCAACCTGATACGGGTTAAGAAGCTTGGGGTTATTTTTTGGGGCCGCGTGAGATTCATATCCATAAGACAGGAAAACAAGAAAGCAGAAGAACCACATTGATATATTTAATGTTTTGCTTTTGCTTATCATTGTAATAGCCTGATTAATCATAATAATAAAAACGCTATTATGTTTTGTTTCCAGTGTCAAGGAAATACAATGGCTATCTTGTGAAAAACTTCGGGCCCAAGGCCAACATGTAATATGTCTTGTTTGAGCCTGGCGCAACAGAGACTTGTGTGGAGGCCCCCGGGCAGTTGTTTGACATCAGATCAGGAATCCTAGTATGTATTGGCAGGCCCGCTGTTTATGTGATAAGCGGTGTGCGGACATTATTTTATTACCCGGAATTCTGGGGCGCCCCTGTCAGGGTTGACTCGTGTGTCTGGTTTAGATTTGTTTTTGGAGACGGAAAAGGAAAATGAAAAATCAAGAGCCTTCGTGGGTAAAGGAAGCAATTCAGCCGTATGTTCTTTCAATCCCGCCGTATATTCCTGGAAAGCCTGTTGCGGAAGTTGAGCGGGAACTTGGCATTAAGAAGGCGATCAAGCTGGCTTCGAATGAAAACGCCCTGGGGCCTTCCAGTCTGGCCATAAAGGCAATGAGGAAACAGATTGTTGGGGCCCACATATATCCTGAGTCATCCGCTCCTGATCTGCGATTGGGGATTTCGCGGAAGAATGGTGTTGATCCCGATAATGTTATTCTGGGAAACGGGTCGGATGAAATAATGCAGATGTTGGCCCATGTGTTCCTGAGCGCGCCCGACGAAGCCATAATAGCAGAGAATTCCTTCTCGATGTACAGGATTGTGACCAGATTGTATGGCGCCAAACCCGTATTCATTCCCTTGAAAAAATATCATCTTGATCTTGACGCCACTCTTGCTGCGGTCACAGACCGCACCAGACTGATTTTTCTGGCTTCACCCAACAGCCCTACTGGAACAGTAATTTCAAAAAACGAGCTTAGTGATTTTCTTGACCGTTTGGGGGAAAAGAGGGTTGTAACAGTTTTTGATGAGGCCTATGCGGAATATGTTAATTCCCCGGACGCGGCAAATGGATTGAACTATATTTCCGAACCTTCGCCCGTGATAGTTTTGCGGACATTCTCAAAGATATACGGATTGGCAGGACTCAGGGTTGGTTACGGACTGGCCCAATCGTGGTTGATAGACTTGTTGAACAGGGTAAGAGCTCCTTTCAATGTAAATCTTGTCGCTCAGGCCGCAGCCGCCGCAGCTTTGCATGATGATGAACACGTCCAGCGCTCTCTGAGAATGAATCTGGAAGGCATGAAGTATCTTTCGAGTGAGCTGGAGTCACTGGGCTTTGAGGTGATACCTTCGCAGGCAAATTTTCTGACTTTTGCTCCGACAACAGACGCTGGTTTTATCTATGAGGAGCTTTTGAAAAAAGGCATGATAGTGAGAAGGCTGGCAAGTTTTGGCATGCCCGACCACATAAGGATAACAGTGGGGACTCCAAGCCAGAACAAAACTTTCGTAAAGAAATTGACAAGTATACTTAAAGGCAGGCGCTGATCTTTTATTCGGATATTGTGGCTATTTAGCAGGTATACCCGAGGAAATGTTTGTGATTCAGGTCTCCAGTTCGTTATACCCACATAATTTTCGTATCACAGGCTAGGATCATACCGAGATGCCTGCAAATATTTTCAGATGTGATGGTTTCAATGATTAGCAGCAAAACGGGCGTCAAAATGGCGCAACAGGGCAGTATTGTAATAACCATTGATGGACCTGCCGGAGCCGGAAAGTCAACCCTCTCCAAAAAACTGGCTCACGAATTAGGTTTTCTTGTTCTTGATAGTGGAGCTATCTACAGGGCGATGGCATTGGCGTTGCTAGGGGCTGGAGTCTCCACCGACAGTGTCGGCATCCCGAAAGAAACGCTGGACAAAATCAGTATCAGGGTCGAACCGTGCGAGACATTGATGCGGATATTTCTGGATGATGTTGAACTAAAAGATGAGATCAGGGAAGAGTATGTGGGGCTTGCGGCTTCACGATTTGCGGCGCTTCCAGAAGTTAGGGAGTCTCTGTTGGCAATTCAGCGGGATGTGGCTCGGTCGTGGAATATCGTGGCAGAGGGAAGGGATATGGGCAACGTTGTTTTTCCTAATGCTTTCATTAAGTTATTTATAACAGCCGACATCGGGGAGCGCGCAAAAAGGAGATATACCGAGCTCATGATGAGAGGAGACAATCCCTATTATAGCGTTGTGTTAAGTGAAATGCGCGCTAGAGACAGCAGGGACGAATCGAGAAAGACCGCTCCCCTGGTTGCCGCAACCGATTCGACAATAATTGACACCACTCATCTTACACCGGAATCAGCTCTCAAAATCATGTTACAATTGATTGAAGATAAATACGATTTTGATCAATATCAAACGAATAGTTAACAAAAATATTTGACTTTTTGTAACTTTTTGTTGTCAGTTTTGGTAAAAACGGATATATATAATGGATTATTCAGAACTGTTGAATAAAGCTTAGCTGCACAAAAGAGTCCGGGGGTGTTAGCTGGATGGAAAACTTGGAAACCCAATCTATCAACAACCTTCTGTCCGACGATGAAGGCCAGGAGATATCCAAAGAAGAAAACTTCGCAGAGCTCGTAGAGAGTAGTTTTCACAAAGCGCAGGAGGGGGAAATTGTTAGTGGTGTGGTTGTTCAGATCACGCCTGAGTATGTCATGATCGATGTTGGATCTAAATCTGAGGGTCAAATACCTTTGGAGCAGTTCCAGGATGAACAGGGCGCTTTGACAGTGTCAGTGGGTGACACGGTTCAGGTCTTTCTGGAAGATACGGGCGAGAGCTCTGGTGGAGTGAAAATCTCCAAGACCAAAGCCGACAAGATTAGGATTTGGGACGAAATAGCCGAAATCTGTGAGACAGAAAAAACCATCTCCGGGAAGGTAATTTCCCGAGTAAAAGGTGGCATGCAGGTAGATATAGGAGTTCCAGCATTTTTGCCGGGTTCTCAGATCGATGTCAGGCCTGTCAGAAATTTTGAAAAATATATTGGCGAAACTTTCGACTTTAACGTTCTTAAATATAACCGTAAACGTGGAAATATAGTCCTGTCCAGACGTCCATTGCTTGACAAAGCCAGGGATGAAAAGAAGGATTTTATATTGAAGGCATTGGAGAGCGGTGAGATTTTTCTCGGCGTTGTCAAGAACATAACAGACTACGGCGCCTTTGTTGATCTTGGCGGTCTCGATGGGCTTTTGCACATTACCGACATGTCTTGGGGACGAATAAATCATCCTGCCGATATAATCAAGGTAGGCGATGAAATTCAGGTAAAGATTCTCAAATTTGATCCTGACAAGGAGCGGGTTTCTCTCGGATTGAAACAGATCAATCCTGATCCATGGGAAACTGCCGAGACAACCTATCCGGTCGATTCGAAATGGAACGGAAAGGTAGTCAGTATTACGGATTACGGAATTTTTGTTGAACTCCAGAAGGGTGTGGAGGGTTTGGTCCACGTTTCAGAAATGGCTTGGACAAAGAAACCCAGACATCCCTCCAAAATGGCTCATATCGGGGAAGAAGTTGAGGTCGTTGTCCTGAACGTCGATAAATCTCAAAAACGGATTTCCCTTGGAATGAAGCAACTTAGGCCAAACCCATGGGATGTCATTGCGGAAAGATATCCCGAGGGCACAAAGATTGAAGGAAAAATCCGAAATGTAACCGATTTTGGTATTTTTGTGGGGATAGACGAAGGAATAGACGGATTAGTACACATTTCCGACATTTCCTGGACACAACGCATAAAGCATCCAGCGGAAATATACAAGAAAGGCCAAACCGTTCAGGCTGTTGTTTTAAATATCGATAAAGAGAACGAAAGGTTCTCTCTTGGAATCAAGCAAATCGAGGAAGATCCGTGGGAGACCATCCCTGACAGGTATCCGACCGGAGCAAAAGTTACCGGTAAGGTTACTTCTGTGACTGATTTCGGCGTGTTCCTTGAGATCGAGGATGGTATAGAGGGCATGATTCATGTCTCCGAACTATCCAAGGATCGCGTAAGTTCGCCATCAGATTTTACCAAAGAAGGCGATACGCTGACTGCAATGGTTCTAAAGGTTAACAAGCGTGACAAGAAAATAGCCCTGTCAATCAAGAGTCTTGAAAAGACACAGGATAGTGAGCAAAAGAGCTACTCGAGTAGCCAGGATGTGGTTGCTTCCAATCTTGGTGATCTGCTGAAGGAAAACCTCGGCGCTTCTTTTGGAAAAGACTGATTCTTTACTGTAAACTAAGGCGCAGACTCCAATGGGGCTGCGCCTTTATGTTGTACCTCTCTGGACTCCCCTGGTTTTATTCCCACTTTTATCCTGAATGATTGTCGATCCCCGAATGCTTCCAGGGATTTTATTACAACTGCGCATGAACGAGTTCGAAACGAATTGTGCCAACTATGGGAGATGAGGTCAGAAGCAATGGAATTCTTCTCTGATCATCAGACACCCACAACTTGCCTGTGGCGATTTCTTTCTGGTCCGATGTAAGCTTGACGAGTCGTAAGTCAAGTCGAACAGCCTGGTGGGTTCCTGATTTGATACTTATCTGCTCGTTCCCGGACGGAGTTACATACAACCTGGCCTTATCCTTGCCGTCAAATATATCAACATACATCGGCTTCCCCAGGTCCTTCTGATTCCTGAGCAGGAACACCGCGGATATGGGGTCATATATCCCGGTCACCTTTTCCGAGTGTGATTCCAGCTCATCCCCCTTTTGTTTGTTGACCTGAACCGAATTTGACTGATGGTCGAAATTAAGGTCCACTACTTCACTACGAAGCAGATTTGACTTGAGGTGAAAACGATATGTCTCGGGTTGAAGAGTCCTTGCTGAAAAAGTTGCCTGAATCCTGCTCCATATTTCGACCAGCGTCTTGAGAGCGCCGTCAGAAACCGCCTGCGCCGTAACATTGACTTTCCTGGAATTTGCCTTGGTAGTAACGTCCCCGTGACCAGCGCGGCTGCCATTCCATGTCACTTCATATTTGAGGAATTCTGTTTGTTCAGACGGGTTAGCTGAGGTAAATGAGACGGGGCAAAGAACAAGATAAAAAGAGAAGATTACTGTGAAGCAATATTGTAAGTTTGATTTGAGACTCACCGTATATCCCCGTGCCAAAACAGTAACTAAGAGCGTTTGCGGAATCGCAGGTCACTTTATAATAAAGATTGTGACAAAACAACTTTGTTCCGCTTATAAGTGAGTCTGTCGGTAATTAAATTAATTTTGCCTGTATCTTTTCCAATGAAACTTTTTGCTGACTTCAGGCATGGAAATCATCAGATTGTCCGCAGTAATTGAATAGGGCCATTTGACGGTGTTGCCGGCATCGTCGGTGATCACTATCTGATCCTTGTCCAGGGTATATTTTCCAGACCGGTTTTTTGTCATTTCAGAGTTATCTTTATCCATTCGATTGAAAATGACCTCACCGTTACCCGTGAACTCGAGTACAGTCCGGGTAGATTCTCTAGGTTTCTGTTCTTCTCCCTTGTCATTGACCTGATACATAAGTTCCCATTTGTCCGTAAGGCCTTTGTCCAGGTTAGATGCAGCCGTATTCTGTGAAGTCGCCTGGGATTCCATGCGTGCGCTTTTTGGCAAAGACGCAGTAAGGCATGAAGCCAAACTAAAAGCGCACATCAGTGCGCAAATTAAAATGCCAAGCTTATATTTTAGGGACACAGGTAAACCTCAAGACTCTGCCATGTCATTTCATCAATTCCCGACAAACAAAAACCGGCTCATTTCATATTTCAGATGTTACCACAAATTTCCTAATTCTCTCTGATCATTTCCCTGCAATGCGACTGAAGGCCGTTGAACACTCTGGTCCGGCTGATTCACAGGCGCTGAGTTATCCTGTTTAGATGCGCTGGCTACCGCTGCCGGCTTTGCTATGGGGAACTCACCCTTGACCAGACGACTCAGGAAGCTGTTATCAATGATTATACAGTAAGAGCCGACGCTTAGAGTGTGGAATACCGCCTCGGCGTCGTGCCAGTCCAATCCGAGGCAGCCGTGAGTTAGTCTACCTCCTGTGGCTTCGGCATAATGAATATATCTCGCCCCATCATACACCATCTTGTATCTGAAAAAACCAGGCACTCGCCTGTCCTCCCATCTTGAAGGGATAGGCTCATTTTCCTCCACAAAATACCAATCCGGTCTGATCCAGTCATCAACAGGAACCTTGCTCTTGATAGGAAATATACCAACAGGAGTTTCAAAGGCTCCCACATGAGTCTTGCCTTTACCGATTGCGACAGGCCCGATCCTTAGTAACCCACCGTTTCTGTCATAGAGATAGAACTGGAAATTTCTCTTGTCTATGACAACAAACGACTTGCCATTCCGATTTTTTATCGTGCTGGAAATATAGCGCGCTTCCTGCATGACCTGCTGAACCTGACCTTCGTCGTGTAATCGATGACCGTAATATGAGTCATACATTTGAGGCTGCTCGGGTTGTCGATCAACCTGCCGGCGGTCAGATGAACGCGCCATTTGTTCCCTGAGAATAGCCTCAGCGTCCCTGTGATCGTAGTGAAGATTGGCCATAGGGTTAGTGTTTTGATAATATTGTGTGTTAGGATCAGGCTGATTGCCGTATTGCTGGTATTGGCCAGTTCCGGGCCCGTATTGATAGGGATGTTGATAGTAGTTGTCGTAATACTGAGCGAGAGCAGGCGCGGCTATGATTAAGCCTGCCACTACCCCAACCAGGCTCACAGTTCTTTTCCACATCGTTAAACCCTCATATCCAATAATCACAGAAAAACTCCCGATCACTCCAAAATCATGTCCTGTATAGATGAAAAGAAATAATGTGTCAACAAAAGCAACAAAGTATCAAGGGAGGTTGTAGTACAAGCTTAAGCAGCTTCTATGTAAAACTGTTTAGCCTCTCATTTATCAGCCGAAATCGAGCATGCCGGTCTGAAAATGCTCTATTTTTGAATGAGACTCTCATTTGAGAGCAAGCAAAACATGAAAATGTTCCATTTAGCCGATCAATAGCGCTAAATTACAGAAGAGTCGTCATTCGGCCTGTATTGCGTATTTCTTCAGTTTGTACTGGAGATTTGATCTCGAAATTCCGAGAATTTTGGCCGCCTGGGCCTGTACGTTTCCGGACTGTTTCAGGGCCTGCCGGATCATCTTTTCTTCAATAGCGTCCAAAGTATCCGTTAGTCCGGATTCCATGGATATTAGCGTCTCAGTTTCTCCCAGTACTTCATTCTGATCCCTAATTTCCAGCGGTAAATCTGATTTCCTGATTTTGTTGCCCCTGGACATGACTAACGCGCTTTCAATGACATTTTCGAGTTCTCTGACATTGCCCTGCCAATTGCACGCATAAAGGGCTCTCATGGCTTCGGGATCGACCTCTTTGATTTCACGTCCAAGTTTCTGGCAATACTTGCTGACGAAATGAGCAACGAGGATTGGTATGTCAGACCTGCGTTCCCTAAGTGGTGGAACTCTTATACTTACAACATTTAATCTGAAAAAGAGATCACCCCTGAATCTTCCTGATTCGACTTCTTCTCGCAATTCCTTGTTGGTTGCGGCAATGAGTCTGACATTTACCTTTATTTCCCGGTTTCCGCCAACCCGCTGAAATTCCTGTTCCTGAAGCACTCTAAGAAGCTTTACCTGCAGATTTAAGGGCATTTCCCCGATCTCGTCCAGAAAAAGGCTTCCGCCGTCAGCATACTCGAATTTACCCTCTTTCAAGCCAATTGCGCCAGTAAAAGCTCCTTTTTCATGACCGAAAAGCTCAGATTCCAGAAGGTTTTCCGGTATGGCCGCACAGTTCAGGGAAACAAAAGGCGCCTTGTTTCTTGATGATGCATTGTGAAGCGCGCGAGCTATCAGTTCCTTTCCGGTTCCGGATTCGCCGGTGACCAGAACTGTTGTGGGAGTGTCAGCCACTCTTTTCATCACCGAGAAAACCCGCTTCATAGGTTCGGAATCACCAATAATGTTACCCCATGAGCTCCCCAATTCGTTTTCCAGACGCCGAATACTCCTTATGAGCTGTCGTTTTTCGACTCCTCTTGCAACAGCCCTCTTAACGTCCTGATTATCAAATGGTTTTTGTATGTGGTCCAAAGCGCCTTTCTTCATGGCGTTTACTGCTTGGTCTACCTCGGCGTAAGCGGTCATGAGAATGACAGGCATGTCGGAATCGATGCC
>CAITZA010000147.1 GCA_903896745.1 uncultured Desulfomonile sp.
ATGGCCTCAACATAATCTCCGGCATATCCCCAGTCACGCCTCGCATTGAGATTGCCCAAGTAAAGGCTATCCTGCATCTGAAGCTTTATTCGGGCGACTGCGCGTGTAATCTTGCGCGTAACGAACGTCTCGCCGCGCATCGGAGACTCGTGATTGAACAAAATACCGTTAGATGCAAAAAATCCATAAGCCTCCCGATAGTTTCTGACAATCCAGTAAGCATACAACTTGGCCGCCGCATAAGGACTACGAGGGTAAAAAGGGGTTTTCTCTGTTTGAGGAACTTCCTGAACCTTGCCATACAACTCACTAGTGGAGGCCTGATAAAACCTGACTGTTTTTCCCATACCCAAAATCCGGATCGCTTCTAGCAGTCTTAGCGCTCCGACGGCATCCGAATTGGCGGTATATTCCGGTGTCTCGAATGACACCTTTACGTGGCTTTGGGCTGCAAGATTATATATTTCCGTCGGTTGAAACTGTTGAATGATTCTTATCAGGTTGGTTGAATCCGTCATATCACCATATTCGAGTATTAACTGACGGGAACCCTTATGAGGATCTTCATAAAAACTGTCGATACGTTGAGTGTTGATCAGGGAACTTCGTCTCTTGACGCCACAGACCTGATAACCTTTTCGCAAGAGAAAATCCGTCAAATAAGCTCCATCCTGTCCCGTAACCCCTGTAATCAGCGCTCTGTTTTCGTATCCCGACATCTGAATTACCTTTATGAACCAGTTTGTTTAATATTTAATCCGCCATTCTACCATCCGATTGGGTTTCAAGTCAATAATCCGCAGGCCCGCCAGGGCGTCAGCAAAAGGTGCCCTGGAGTGATTTTATTCTCGCATCGACATGATATTCCACTGCCTTCCATGAGTCCAGCGCTACGGTCCTTCTACAATGGCTCATGACATTGGTTTGAAATTGTGATATTTTTTCCCCGGCTATTGTCTTCTAATGATTGCCCATCTGTTTCTCAACTCCAAAGGAGGATCGGTAAACCAAATGGCAGAATGTAAACTATATTCGTTAAGCACATGTAGTCATTGCAAATCATGCAAGAAATTTCTCGGTGAACGGGGAATAGATTTTGAATTCACCGACGTTGATCTGCTACCAGAAGATGAAAAGACTGAAACCATTGAGAAGATAAAGAAACTTACCGCACGCTGTGCGTTTCCTACGGTAATCATAGGCGAAAAGGTGATAGTTGGTTTCAAGGAAAATGAGATTCGGGAAGCTTTAGGGCTGTAATCAGGCGCAAAATCCGAGCGTACAAAAGAATCCACAGAACCTGTTGATAACCCATTGACAAAGTTGTTGGTACATCTAAGAATCCAACCATTTTTCAGACGCTTAAAGCTCTTTGAGTCAAGATTGAGCAGATAACAAATAGTAATGTTATCAAGGCTTAAGCTAGATCAGGCCAATAAGACTGACTTATTTTTGTACGCATTCCCGGATATACAAAAGTTATCAACGCCTGTTGACAGTTTTTTTACATGTGTGATGTAACAGGATCGATTTCCTCTTCTTTTTGATAAGGTCTCTGGCAGGAGAAAACAGCGGGATTCGATCAGGGATTTAGGAGCAGGAACCCACGAAGTGGTTCGATAGTATATGACAGTGATTCGCACGAAAAACATGGCCGAGGCCGCTTTTACTATCAGCGGTGGAGGCGTCGTCATCGTTGCTACCGAGACTTTTTACTGTATTGCGGCGAGCCCTTTTAATGAAGACGCCGTAAGGAGAATATTCTCGATAAAAGACCGACCATTGGACAAACCGCTTCCGCTTATTTCAGCGTCAGTTGAAAATGTTCGTAAAGTTATCGCTGATGAGTCGATAGACGCGCTGGAACTGGCGACTGAATTTTGGCCAGGGAGTTTTACGATTCTTCTCAAGTTGACGATTCCGTTTTCTGGCTGTTTAAGGGATGGACAGGGTAGGGTCGGTGTGAGGACGCCTACGGCATGTCCGGCCAGTTTGCTGGCAGAGATGTCCGGCATAGGTTGGATCACCGCAACAAGCGCCAACCTGTCTGGCGGTCCTAATGCAGCCATCATTGATGATATTCCGGAACCGGTCATTAAATCGGTTGATTGTGTGGTCGATACAGGCCCGACTCCGGGAGGTCTGCCATCTACCGTTATGGCTCTTGAAGCCGGACAACCCGTGATTTACAGGCCTGGCGCCGTTTCTTTGGACTCCATAATATTGAAGATGAAACGAAGGACGATAAATCGACTTGACATGCAATGACCCAAGTAGTTACTATGGAATCCCTGCTGGGGGATCGTCTAGCGGCAGGACGACGGGTTCTGGCCCCGTTAACCGAGGTTCGAATCCTCGTCCCCCAGCCAACTTAATCTACGTTCGCTTCCCGATACTCTCGCCGGTTTCGTCAATATTAATATCGATTTATGGCATCGCTTAATCGTAACCGTAGTCAACACCAGGATGCCGGTGGTATCTATATTCATTTTCCCTTCTGTGTATCACGTTGTGATTACTGTTCTTTTGTAAGTTATATCCATGACCGCGCTGTCGCAAAACGCTACATTGACACCCTCAAATCTGAGTTATCCTTATGGGCTGAACTGTACGGCAAGGATTCGAACGCAGGCCCAAAGGTGTTTGATTCAATTTATATTGGTGGAGGCACGCCTTCGATAGCCGAAGCAGACGACTGGAACGTCATACTCGGTTTCATCCATGACAGGTTTCAGATCGCGCCTGACCCTGAAATAACCATTGAGGCAAATCCGGGAACTTTTGACAGCGCCAGAGGCCGGGATTGGCGAAGCGCAGGTATAAACAGAATAAGCCTGGGGGCGCAATCTTTTGTGGATTCCGAACTCAGATCAATGGGAAGATTTCACAATAGCCACGATATAATCCGATCCGTCAATTCTTTGAAACAGGCTAATTTCACAAACCTGTCCATGGATCTCCTGGTGGGTTATCCCGATCAATCCATTCAATCCGTTGGGGAAAGCCTTGGGAAGGTTTTTTTGTGCGATCCGTGTCATGTTTCGGTCTACCTGCTGGAAATCAAGAGCGGCGCAGCGATCTGCGAATCTATTCGGACAGGCTGTCTGAAACTACTGGATGACGACCTGAGCGCTGATATGTACGAACTGGTATGTGACCTGATGTTCAGGCATGGATTTGAACAGTATGAGATATCCAATTTTTGCAGGGATAGCCGACGGTCGGTTCACAATATGAAATACTGGACGGATGGATTTTATCTCGGTGTTGGCGCAGGCGCTCACGGAAGACTCGAAAACCTTAGATATTCAAACTATTGCGCCATTGAGGAATATCATGCCTGTGTGGAAGAGGGCAGGTATCCCTGGGAGACAACAATCAACCTCGACCCACACACCCGAATGATCGAGGCCCTAATCATGGGCTTGCGTTTAAACAGAGGAGTTGATCTAATAGGGTTGAGCGACAGATATTCCATTGACGTTGGCGCATACGTCATGAACCGTTTGTCAACCCTCAACATGTATAACCTGTTTGAGGTTGATGAACGTACGATTCGACTAACGCAACGTGGACGCCTGCTCTCAAATGTAGTATTTGAAAGACTTCTCTGAATGAAAAACGTATTGCTGCCTTTCAGGCAGGAAGCCTCTCGAATGGAAAGTAAACAAAAATAATGGAACCGAATATCACTACAATTATTGATGGCGTTGAAATTCACCTGATGCGCCCGCCGCGATTCGACATACAGTGGGTTGGAATGGAGGAGCCGCTCAACCAGCTCCTGGCGGCGTGGTCCGATGAGGATGATGACCCTCCGATGCAACCACGAATCCTCGGCAAGCCCGGCGTGGGCAAAACATCCCTTGCAATCACTGCCGCAAAGTTCAGGAAACAGGACCTCTATATTTTCCAGTGCGCTGTGGATACCAAACCCGAAGACCTCATCGTTTCCCCTGTAATTGCCGATGAGGGCAAAATCCGCTACGTAGCTTCTCCTCTGGTCAGCGCAATGATCAGTGGCGGGATTTGTCTCCTGGATGAAGGCAACCGGATGAGTGAAAAGAGCTGGGCATCACTGGCCCCACTGCTGGACATGAGAAGGTCCGTGTATTCAATTGTGGCGGGAGTTGAGATAAAGGCTTCCGATAAGTTCCGGATTTGCGTCACTATGAATGAGGACGCTTCTACATTCGAAGTGCCGGAATACATTTTCTCGAGACTTCAACCCGGAATTCACATGGACTATCCAACGCGTGATGAAGAATACAGAATTCTCAGGACAAAACTCTCCGCGCCGTCTGATGATCTTCTCAATGCCGTAGTGGAGCTTCTCCAGAGATCTCACAGTCGCGATGATGAATTGAGTGTTCGAGACGGGTTGAATATAGCGCGTTATGCCTACAGGCTCACAAAATTCAACCCTGAAATTACACAAGCCCAGGCCTTAACCCAATCCGTCGGCCAAATCATAGGAGACACTGGTGTCACATTTAATGGGCCAACGATGGTTTGATGTCCTGAAGTCACATAATGTGACTTTCATGGGTTGCAATCCTTATTCCGTCGAATACGCTGTACAGACAAGAAAATTAATTCTCAGCGAAAAGCCTGACGCAATATGTGTCGAAGCCCCTAACTCCTTACGGGAACAGATCATGGACAGTGTGCGCAGGCTGCCTTTTCATTCTGTGATCATATTCCAGACCTCTGAAGATGAGAACGGGGTGTGGATCGTTGAAGGCTCGGATGCAACCGTAGAGGCAGTGCGGTCGGGACTGGAATTCAATATACCGGTCTGGTTTGTAGACCCAACCCCTCACAGGTTGCCAACCCTGAGCCGCGATGTCTCGGAACCCTTCCTCGTTGATGCCATGGGACAAAAGACCTATCTGGAAAAAATAAAATCCATGGCGCCTGACGTATTGAGCAAGCCGGTATCTTCCAGGGAAAGATTCATTGCCTCACGACTTCGGGATGTGTCCCAAAAATTTGACAATGTCCTTTTTGTCGGTGGATTCCCGTCTCTGATGAACATAATCGATCTGTTTCAGGAAACTCAGCCTTTACCTCTCATGAAAACCGGTGTCAGGAAAGCCTTATCCAATTCTCTTCACCCCGAATCACTGAAAAAGGGTTTTTCTGAAATTCCTAAAATATTGCAGATATTTGAAGAGCAAAGATTGTCTGGGTCGGACATCAGGATCCCGGATAGGCACGAACTCATCGTGGATTTGATGGCATCCTCAATCAAATATTTCGAATCTGTGAGCCATCAGGAGGTTCCGGATTACGTCAGGATTACTTGGGCAAAATTCCTGAGAAAATGGTTGGTTGCAAAAAAAAGGCTGTTTCCCGATCTCTACCATCTTGTGTCATCAGCCCGATCTGCGCTCGATGAAGACTTTGCCTACCATGTCCACGAATACGTATGTGATTACAAATGGGCCAACGATCCGCGCGATCCTTTTTCGACAATTCTTGATGAAGAATCCTTCATGTTTCAGGGACACAAGATTACCTTACACAGAAAGTTGCGAAATTTCTTTCACGTTCCTTACAAAAAATACAGGTTGAAAGCGGTAAGAAGCTCAAAATGGAAAGATCATCTCCAGAAGACATGGGAATCCGCTGATCCGAATGAGGTTGATGTCTGTTCCTATCCTCCGGAAGACGTTGAGATAGAGCGTTGGGGAGAATCCCTGATGAAACATGCGACGCATCTCATTCAGGCCTCGTATTCGGAGACTGAGCCTTTCATATCGGATTTAGGGTCCGGCCCTGATGTTCGGGAGACGCTCAGGCGGTTCTATGAGAAAAGGATCTATATCAAGAGTCGGGAACATGGTGGAATGGAGTTCGGGTCGGTAGTGGTCATCTTCGATGAAGACCTTGACGGAACACGCTATCCTTTTACTATGACATGGCTGGGTGAGCATTCCCAGGAATCCGACATGGCTTTTTACTCCACGTCTCCGGGAACAGAACTCGTTGGGCCCGGAATCAGCCGTCTGGAACACGGTGGCTTCATGATGTCGTACCCCCCCTTAAGAGTCTATGACATCTGGCGCGATCCCGGTTTCGATTTCATTTCCACAAAACATGAAAAACTACTCGTCGCAGGTATCGTATATTCCGAAAAAACAGGTATCGTTTATGCCGCAAGGAAAACCCCCGAAAAGAGATGGAAAAAACTGGCGCAAAGGATGGGAAAGAGAATAATTTACATTCCTCTCGGTTCCCTGAATCCGACACATGTCAGAAAAATGAGGTCTTTTCACATGCTACAGAATAAAGGACTTCGGAACGTTGCGCATGAATACCTGAAGAAATTCTGAAAAACAATTCTCATGTATACTTTCCGAAGCGACCCCGTCACGGGATGAACTAGTTTTGCTAATCAAAATTGGTTGACAGCCTCCATCATAACAGTTATTATACTCGGATAACGCCGAGGTAGCTCAGCCGGTAGAGCAGAGGACTGAAAATCCTTGTGTCGATGGTTCGATTCCGTCCCTCGGCACCACAAAATGAAAAACCATTCCGAGAGGTTGATTGTCAACAACTCGGAATGGTTTTTTTCTTGGTAATACCACTGTGGGACTTTTGAATGACCCGAACGGTTTAGCTATTTCCAGGAATCTCAAGGAGACTACCGAAATATCGTAGCTGATTCAGAACAAACAGGTCGGTCTATTGGTGAGGGACGACGGTTTTTTAGGTCGGGTCGCGCCCAAAGAGGTATGTTGCAATCCATGCCCCTGCGTGAGGGGCGACTTCTACGACAAGAGGAAGGTCTGCTACCACGTGCTAACACCGTGCAGATGGACTTGTTCCTGGAAGAAGTTTCCAAAGACTGCAAAGACTGTTTTGTGATCATATTGGAGGACGGCGCTGGTTGGCACAAATCAGGTAGACTCAAAGTCCCCGAAAGCATAAAGCTTGTCTACCAGCCATCCCGCATCCCAAAGCTCAATCCGGTAGAACGTTTATGGAAAGAGTTGAGAGAAAACTATCTACCCAACATGGCTTTCGGATCTCTGGACGCTGTAAAGAAAGCATTGATCGATGGATTACGTCAACCATGCGATAACCCCGAAAGAACACGCTCAATGACCAACTTTGAATACCTGAGTGTTACATTGTAAATTAGAACCGGTATCAGGCCATTCGTTCCCTTTTGCGCGCCCATCCGGAAATCCCCGAACGTGTCATAACCGTTCCAGAAAAAAACTTCAGAACCTCGAAAAAAAATTTCTCATGACTGTCCTTGGATGACATAGGTCTGTGATAACATTCAGGCATAGGGAAAAAATCAGACATGGCTACTCTGCTTAACAGACTTTCAGGTGAAATCCGGATTGG
>CAITZA010000148.1 GCA_903896745.1 uncultured Desulfomonile sp.
ACAATATAAGGAAAAGACCAGTAACGAATGGAATATAAAATCTTTTCATAAGGCCCCCAATTCAAGGGTAATGTTCAACCAGGCGGATTTCGGGTCTATCGCCTGACTATCGAATCTACGAGCTCCTCCATGGCGTACTTGCATTCAGCCTCCTTGAATTCCACCATTCCCTTGGCTTCAAGAGCTGTCTGGGAAACGCGCCGTCCCGCATAATTACTGTTGAAGTGTGAGACAAGCTTTTCCGCCTGCGAGCAAACCCTGAAGGCGCGATCCCTCGCGTCCATGAAGCGTTTGAACTGTCGCGGGTTGTCAAAGGAGAAGCCGGTGAAATATTTGTCAAAGTTCCTGTCATCGGAAAAAACGATGAAGCCGCCTGTTGTTTCGAGGGGTAGGAACTTCTTCTGATCAACTTCAAACAGTATCCAGACATGATCAAGTTCCCTGATAAAACCAACAGGGTCATCCTTGAGCAGGTTGAGGCTCTTGCCGATGCTTCCGGCCTTTATCTCGGCGTTTATGCCTTTGGTCTGCAACTGGTTCCACAGATCAATGGCCATATCCACGCAGACGAATAAATCAGCGTGACTGTAGGTATGCGTCCGGTGATAGTCGCTGGCTATTGCGGCTACTGTGGCCACTTTTTTCTGGCCCGGTGTCATCGGAGGCTCAGGCGCCTGAATATTCCCCAGCATATACAGGCCGATGGCCGCCACAATACCGAGTATGAACCATTTTGCCCTGGACATGATCAGCCCTCCTCGTGGTAAGCGGCGGCCATACGACACTACTCCTCATACTTCTCGGTTCCGATGATGTTACCGTAACGGTCGCGAACCTGTATCTCATTGCCCCGACGTGTACGCGTCTCCTCAAGATTCCCGTAACGATCACGCACAACGGTTTGATCACCCTGTCGATGCCAAGTTTCAACCAGGTTGCCGTAACGATCTCGAACCACCTTGTCGGCTTCGGCAAATGAAGCCGAACAGATAATCGCCAGCGCAATCAGTAAAGCCTTCATGTCGTTTCCTCCCCTGAGAGTTCGATAATGCGGTCATGAGGATATTATAAAGCCGACGTGTGTCATACACGGGCAATCGACACAGATAAATTTTGTGCGCCCCCCATTTAGTCATTATCCAATGATAACGAGTGGTTCGTGAGGCGATATGTGGCGAGCTGATATTTAACAGGAAAAATATGCCAGAAAAAAGTGAAAAACCCAAGCAAATAAAGCGGCGGTAGGGCCATAGCGCGCCGTATTGGGGGGGCGGGGGATGCGCCGCGCGTATCATTTCATTTAAAATGTGTAATATCAGTAGACTAAATCAAATACTTTATGTTATACTTTACTTAATAAGAGTGAAGCCGAGTAATTCGAGAATATTTGTTTAGTAATGACTCACGTTGAGAGGTTTGAGATGAAGCGCATTGCCTTGTTTTTAGTTGTAGCGGTTGTGGGTATGGTATTGATTTCACAGTCTGAGGCATTGTCTCAGCAGCAGTTTCCGATGGACCCCCAGGCTGGATACGCGTTCAGAAAGAAACCAGCGCTTCCGTCATTATCACGTGGAATGGCGTCGGGACAGCGAACGGGACCTCAGGGTATTACGAAATGTTTGCCGCCGATGCCAATGCCTGAGCCGATGCCGTATTGTCCGTTGCCGCCTCTTCCTCAGCCATGCAACAGCGCTGGTATAGAACCGTCGGTATATCTTGGTTATCTTTTCAAGGAACGTGGTGCGGGTTACAAGCTTCAGGTCAACAATGGATCAGGAGCCGGTGTGGGCATTACATCGATGCGCAATGACATTGACCTTCAGGGGATATGGCTTGAGCTGGCTTTTCCTGTGACGATTTCGAAGGAGATGACGGGTCGCCTGTCGGGCGCGCATCTGTTTTCGCTTCAACCCAAATCTACAGAGTCTTATATGATAGCAGCGTCACCATCGGCAGCGAGGTGGTGGAATCCGGATGTGTACTGGTGGGAGGTGGATGGGTCGGGCGCGTACCGTCTGAACCAGTATTTGAGCGTGGTGGCCGGATTCAGATGGACATCGCTGGGCAGCGACTTTGGAAACGCCTATGACGAGCGAGGTTTTGTGGTTCCCAACGCGGATTCGAATACACTGAGGACCAATACCTACATACCCTATTCGGGAATAATGATTGAGAACCGGAATGACTGCCAGGGAGGCCTTAAAATCGCTGGATACGGCAGTCCGGTAGTTCCTGCTGATTTCAGTGTGAGGGAAACCATGTCCCTGAACGCCGGGTCAATCACGCTGAATCCACAGGTCAACATTGGGGCCGGATATTTTGTGGAAGGTTATAGTGAATACTGGATGAAACGTGAATCCCTGACCTTTGGTGGTTTTGTAAAGTTCACGGCAGTTCACTGCGAGAGGGCTGTCGGATTGCAGTATGGAAATCTGAATATCCCGATAGATGTGACATTTGACAGAAAGAACTGGATATTTGGTGGCAAAATCGGCTACGCTTTCTAGTGGTCAGGATCTTGACGATTTTCCACAAACAATTCTTAGCTTATGATATAACAATTATAGTGAGATACCAGCGATAACCCCTGAAATGGCCCTGCGCCGTTTCAGGCGCTTTTTTTGCCACTGCGTCATAACAGGAAGAAGGTTTTCCAAAATTCCTGACCGCACTCACAGACGGGGTTGGGTCATGCGATATCAGGAAAAAAGACAGCGTTCGAGAGACGGTTCTGGCGTGCCCCGACCCGGCTTTCTCAGGGAAATGCTTCCCTTTTTATATCTGCGTTTTGATGACAGGGATATTGAGAAAGCCTTTCAGGATGACTACTACGAAAAATCCATATTTTCCGTAAGACTTAGTCTTTTGCTGGCGATAGGCATGTATGCGGCCTTTGGCTTTCTGGACAGCCATATAGTGCCGGATGTCATGCATGAGGCCTGGATAATCCGTTACGCGGTATTCTGTCCGTTGGTGGCAGGCGTCTTTTTCCTCTCGTTCCGTGATGACTTCCGCAACTACATGAAGTTTTGTCTGACCGTTGCAGGACTTGTCGGTGGGGTAGGGATACTGGCGATGATGACGCTTGCGGATCCTCCGGGAAGCGATCTGTATTATGCCGGATTAGTCCTGACAACCATATTTTACTTCGTTTTCCTCAGGCTTGACCTTATTACCGCTTCCGCTATGGCATGGACCCTTTTCATCCTTTATGAAATCACTGCCATCTGGATCAAAAGTGTTTCAGCTTTCATCCTTTTGAACAACACCTTTTTCTTTGTCGCTTTCAACATATCGGGAATGGTAGCCTGCTACTGGATGGAGCGCTATATGCGCAATGATTTCATGCAGCGCCGCACCATTTTCGAGCAGGCTGAGAAGCTGAGCATGATTTTTGATCATTCTCCCGTGGGCATTGTTCATTTTGATGGTAATTCGACAGTGACAGCGTGCAACAGGAGTTTCCTTGATGTTCTGGGGTCTACAAGCGAAAAGATAATCGGTTTGAACATGCTGGAGTC
>CAITZA010000149.1 GCA_903896745.1 uncultured Desulfomonile sp.
ACTGTGAGAGCGCTTTTGGAAAAGGAAATGGAAGAGACTGATTTCAGGCAAGGTTCAAAACTTCAAAACTCCGACGGGTGCGAAACCGGCTAAACCCAGGCGCCGATCGGCGTGTTTCGGAGTGAGGCAACTCCGTTCGTAGCATTCATTCTTAAATGTATCCTACTCTAAGACAAAGATCACTTCAGCTCTAACTCGATACTCCTGAACTGAACCAGCCTCACACATCACCGTTTGTTCAACAATTCTCATTCCTGTGATATTCCTGAGGGTTTTGTTGGCGCGCTCGAAAGCGATTTTTACGGCTTCATCAAAGCTGATTGGGGAACCAGCTATCACCTCTGTGACTCGGGCTACTCTTCCAGACATATTTGTCCTCCCCTTCAGAATTGCCTCACTAGATCACAACGTAAGAGAATTTTTTACCTAAAGTCAACTGTTAACAGATTTTGTTTAGAAAATTGATGGCTGATTCAAACAGTAAAGGTCTAAACCTTTGAATGTCTGACAGTTTTCTTGCGGTCTTTCTTGCCATCCGGATGTCTGACATTTGTTTTCCTAAACAGTGTCTGATTGTTTGGCCGTCTGTCGGGCGCCTTTTCGAGCAGGAGTTCGTCAACTCTGGCTTTTTCTACCTCTGTTATGACCCGCCATGTTCCTGTCGGCAACGCGCCCAAATTAAAAGGTCCAAAAGATATTCGCCTCAATTTTCGCACCGGATGATTCACCCTGAAAAATATTCTTTTCAGTTCATTTTTCTTGCCCTCAAAAAGAGTTATTTTTATCCATGTGGTAGTTTTTTGGTGTTTAATTACTGTCCAGCTTACTTCTCCAAGCCTTTCCCCCTCGCCCAAGCTCATTCCGCGTCTGATCATTTTTAGGGAATCATCCGCTGGAACTCCTTTAACTTTGACAAGGTAAGTTCGCGGTATCCTGTTTGAGGGATGGCTCAGTTTCTGGGCGAGGGCGCCGTTGTTCGTAAGAATGATAAGTCCCTCAGCGTCGAAATCCAGACGTCCTACAGAGAAAACAGGTTTTCGAAGCTGCTTTATGAGGTCTCCGAGGCAGGGCCGTCCCTCTGGGTCACTCATTGTTGAAACCACAAATTTGGGCTTGTTGAACAAATAGATGGTTGAATCCATAGATGATGCCTTTATGAGTTTCCCATCTATCTTGATGTGATCCATGTCTGGATCGACCATCTGTTCGGGCTCAAGGACAACATGGCCATTTATCGTTACCCGCCCTTCCCTAACCATTTCTTCAGCTTTACGGCGAGAGGCTATACCGCTATCCCTTATAATTATCTGTATTTTCTTTAATGCCATGTGTTCCTCATGTGTGGCCTGTAAAGCCGAATATAATAGATTAAAGTCAACTGGTTCTGATTGGTTAAGATTCGGATGAACGTTAAAAGGTTACCGGAATATATGAACCAGAGAGGCGCCGGCGCTCACATTCGAAGCAAGCAGTTGATTGTAAAGGTGTATTGGCTCAAAAACTTGACAACAACCTAATTATAGCTCATTTTATTAATTAGGAAGTATACACTAAAATAATAGCTTACACTATGAACAGACACGTCTTGTAGTATAATATTGAATGAGGGGAGCCTTTATTGAACAGTATTTACAAAAACTTGGGCCTCTGGCTGGTCATTTGCCTAGTAATGATATTCCTTTTTCACCTTTTTAATCAAACAAAAACCAATCAGAAAGACATTACATATAGTCAATTTCGCCAGGAACTCGATCAGGGCGCTATCAAGTCGGTCTATTTGCAGGGCTCCAGAATCAGGGGCACATACGTCGATGGCGGAATTGCGTTCAAGACACTTGCGCCCAACGATGTAGATCTCATTCCCTCACTCATGAAACATAAGGTAGACATTCAGGTATTACCTGAAGATGACAACCCCTGGTATTTGACAGCCTTGATATCATGGCTCCCAATGATATTTCTTATCGCGATATTTGTTTTTTTCATGCGACAAATGCAGGCGGGTGGCGGAAAGGCCATGAGTTTTGGCAAGAGCCGTGCGAGACTTATCAGCGAGGATCAGAACAAGTTTACATTTCAGGATGTTGCCGGGGTTGAGGAAGCCAAGGAAGAATTACAGGAAGTCATAGAGTTTCTTCGTGACCCCAAGAAATTTACGAGACTGGGTGGAAAGATACCCAAGGGAGTTCTTTTGATGGGGGCTCCAGGAACCGGCAAGACTCTTCTGGCAAAAGCGGTCGCTGGTGAGGCCGGGGTTCCGTTCTTCTCAATTTCAGGTTCGGATTTTGTTGAAATGTTCGTCGGTGTAGGCGCCTCACGCGTCAGGGATCTGTTCATACAGGGCAAGAAAAACGCTCCCTGCATAATATTCATTGATGAGATTGATGCGGTGGGAAGACATAGGGGAGCGGGATTAGGCGGAGGGCATGACGAACGGGAACAGACTCTCAATCAGTTGCTGGTCGAAATGGACGGATTTGAGACGAACGAGGGAGTCATACTGATTAGCGCTACCAACAGGCCTGATGTTCTTGACCCTGCGCTTCTCAGACCGGGACGATTCGACCGTCAGGTTGTAGTTCCGCCTCCTGATGTCAGGGGTAGACTGGCGATACTAAAAGTTCACACAAGAAAAACCCCGATAAATGACAAGGTAGAACTTGAAACCATAAGCAGGGGCACACCCGGATTTTCAGGGGCTGATCTGGCCAATCTCGTAAATGAGGCGGCGCTGAATGCAGCGCGTCTCAACAAGAACGCTGTCGATATGACCGACTTCGAATATGCCAAAGACAAGGTGTTAATGGGAGTAGAGCGCAAGAGTATGGTAATCAGTCTTGAGGAAAGACGAAACACGGCTTACCACGAGGCTGGCCACACCTTTGTTACCAAAAAGCTCCCCAAGGCAGACCCTATTCACAAAGTAACCATCATTCCGCGTGGCAGGGCCCTCGGAGTGACCCAGCAACTTCCCCTGGATGACAGACATACTTATGACAAAGGTTATTTACTTAGCCAGATTGCCGTTCTTATGGGTGGTCGCGCAGCGGAAGAGATTTTCCTCAATCACATGACTACCGGCGCAGGCAATGACATCGAGCGTGCCACGGAACTCGCCAGGAAAATGGTTTGTGAATGGGGCATGAGCGATAAACTTGGTCCACTGACATTTGGAAGAAAGGAAGAGCAGATTTTCCTTGGGAAGGAATTTTCCCGTCACAGGGACTTTTCCGAAGAAACTGCGCTCAACATAGACGCTGAAATTCACAGGATTGTAGTGGAGGCCTATCAGGAGGCCAAGAACATACTTTTGGAAAATCAGGAGACAGTTAGGCGTTTGGCAGAAATTTTACTGGAACGCGAATCTCTGGACGCTACCCAGATCCAGGCGGTTATCGATGGAATTTCCCTACCCAACCCCGACAGTCCTCCGCCCGTATCAACACCTCCTGAAGGACCCGGAAATCAGCAGGGGAACTCTGCTTCTGATTCAGGTTCGTCGTCGGTTCCCACCGAACCTAATCCTGAAAAAATCTAGTTGAGTTCTCAAATCCTTCAAGTCCAATCAACAGAATAGCGCCGGAATATCACGGCGCTACTATGTTGAAATGTATTTATCAAAGTTTATCCGGGAATCATGTTCGGTCAGGAGGGTCCATTGTTTAACAGCGAACGAACCCTGGTCATGGGGGTTATTAACACAACACCCGATTCCTTCTCGGACGGTGGAATCAATTTTAATCATGACGATGCCATTTCGACCGGCTTGAAAATGATAGTGGACGGAGCGGACATTCTGGACATAGGAGGCGAATCAACCAGACCGGGATCCTCCTTTGTAGATGTCCAGGAAGAACTGAGTCGTGTCATGCCTGTGATAAAAGGCATAATGCAGGAGAACAGGGACTGTGTTGTCTCCATTGATACCAGAAGAAGGCTTGTCGCAGAGGCCGCAATCAAGGAAGGTGTGCGTATTATCAATGATGTTACCGGGTTCAGGCATGACCCTACCCTGGTCGATTTTGGCCGGGAGGCAGGAACCGGTATGATAATCATGCATATGCTCGGAACGCCTCGAGATATGCAGACAAACATTAATTACTTAAACTTTCCCCAAGATATCCATGATTTCTTTGTTGAAAGGATTAACGAACTGGAAACGCGAGGTATCGAACCGGACAGAATAGTCGTTGACCCTGGAATCGGATTCGGAAAAACCTTTGATCACAACCTGATTCTCCTCAATCGTATCGACTTTTTTTCAACACTCAACAAACCGATCCTGATTGGGGCTTCGCGTAAGGCTTTTCTGGGAAAGATACTCAACGAGCCAGACCCAATGAAACGTGGAGTCGGCACTCTTGCCACAGTGGCAATGTCTGTCATGAAAGGAGCTTCAATTGTCCGAGTGCATGATGTTCTGCCAGCGGTTCAGATGTGCAGGGTAACTGAGGCCATTCTGAGAGAGACGGTAGAACCGTGATACTTGGAATTGGAGTCGATATCACGCCTATCGAAAGGATTGAAAGAATATTAAGAACCTCTCATGCGGAAAGGTTTTTGAAAAGGGTCTTTTCGAGAACCGAAATAGAGGCCGCTTTTAAAAGTCCGAAACCTTCAGAAAAACTCGCAGGTATGTTTGCAGCGAAGGAGGCGGTGTCAAAAGCCCTCGGAACGGGATTTTCCTCGGGCGTGTATCCAAATCGCATACTGATCGAAAAGACACCAAAGGGCGCGCCCAAAGTCAGTTTCTCAGATCAGCTCATCAATATTCTTAAAGATCTTGATGCTGGAGTCGTATTCCTTTCCTTAACCCACTCGGATTCTATGGCTTCCGCATTTGTAGTCATAGAAAAAAATAATAATCAGGTTTTCTGAATTCCGAGACTTAATCGGTTTCGTTCACTTCTTTTTCCCACTCTTTCCAGAATGTTTTCTCGCAGTCTGTAACGCAGGCAAAATACAATCTCCATACGTCCGTAGATCCTCCGCCCCGAAACATGTAGCCCAGGCCGTATCTTTCACGACACTCGTACAGACACCAGTACCTGTCTCCTACAACGTCTTTACCGGACATCGTGTCAACTCCCGATGAATATATGGAATCAACACCCAGGATCACGAAGACGCCAACAAGAACAATAATCAATGCATTCTTATATCGTTTCATCTTTCGTCTCCCTTCTCCATGCGTTCCTGACTTGATGCGACACTAAAACATCCGCATAAGTCAAAAAACACTCTATGACTATTAGATGTCCAGCCACAGATGCAGGTTCCTAAAAAGAGCCGGGAAACCTTCAGACCTAAACTACCTGGCAGATCAGAACCTTGAGATAACGCGTTTCCGGCATTGCCAGTAAACAGGGATGATCCGGCCCCTGCCCTAACACCTCCATGATTCGCAGGTTTCTTGATGTTTGTATGGAAGCTGTAAGCGCCAGGTCCTGGAAGTCATCCAGAGTTAAATGATGCGAACAGGAGCAGGTTACCAGAAACCCGCCCGGCTTGAGCCTCATCAAAGCCCTTTTGTTAAGATCAAGATACCCCTTCCTGCCTTCGGCAAGCTTTGACTTGCTTTTGATATATGCAGGCGGGTCTGCAATTACTACGTCCCAAAAATCATTGTTTTTCTTGAGGAAATCGATGCAATCTGACTTGAGGAACTCGACCCTTTCCTTAACCCCGTTTATTTCAGAGTTGATGTTGGCAATATCAAGGGCGCTGTTTGAAGAATCGACGGCAAGGACCCTGCACATGGACCTGGCCGCGGCATGAATACCCCATGCGCCGGAATAGCAGAATAAATCCAGAACCCTCGCATTGGGGGGCAGATATTTTTCCAAACAGACGCGGTTAAACTCCTGATCCAGGAAAAAACCCGTCTTTTGACCATTTTCCACATCTACCACAAATTTCAGTCCATTTAAGCTGATCTCAATCCTCTCAGGCAGTTTCCCGTAAGCAAGTTTCTTCTCCCTGTGTATTCCTTCCAAATCCCGGATGGGAGAATCATTACGGATGAAAACACTTTCAGGTTTGAAGAGATCAACAACGGCCTCGACGATAAGATCGAGCATGGCGTCTACACCCGATGTGGAACCCTGAATTACGTAATGGTCACCATACCGGTCTATAATAAGACCTGGAATCAAATCGGATTCTCCATAAAACAATCTGTAGGCGTTATTCCCGCGACAGATGTTTAAGCGCCTTTCATTTGCCTCCTGAATCCTGCTTCTGATGAAAGAATGGTCTATGTCGATTCTCTCCTTCGAAACAATTCGGGCGGTGATAAGACTTTTCGGATTCGAATAAACCATTCCCAGGAAATGTTCCGAAGAATCAAAAAGCTCATGGATTTCACCCGGATTAAGGTCCGCAACGTCAGGAGAAGCGATTTCGTTTGAAAAGACCCATAAATGACCTTTCCTTATTCGTCTTTCAGCGTTTTTTCTTAATTTGATCAAAATTTAAACCGTATTACCTTGTTTGCGTTATTTCTTTGGTTCGATTTTTTCCAGTCCATTCATGAATGGCCTTAACACCTCGGGAATTGTTACACTACCGTCGGAGTTCTGGAAATTTTCCAGGATTGGAATGAGAATTCTAGGTGAAGCGACAGCAGTATTGTTCAGGGTATGACAATATTGTGTTCGGTTGTCTGAACCACGCCAACGTATCTTGAGGCGTCTGGACTGAAACTCATGCAAAGTGGAACACGAATGTGTTTCCGAATATTTTCCCCTACTGGGCATCCAGGTTTCTATTTCATGTTTAAGCACCTGCCCCTGCCCAATTTCAGCTCCGCAGGCGAGCGCTACCCGGTACGGAAGTCCTAGCCCCTGCATGATTGCTTCCGCGTTGCCCAACAGTCTGAGATGTTCCTGGCGTGAAACTTCAGGATCATTTACACAAATGGTGACCTGCTCGACCTTGTTAAATTGATGAAGTCTGTAGAAACCGCGGGTATCCCGACCATAGGATCCGGCTTCTCTCCTGAAGCACGTAGAATAACCGCAATAACGTTTGGGAAGTTCTTTTTCATGAAGGATTTCATCCATATGAAACGAGACTAGAGAAACTTCGGCTGTGCCGATCAGATACAGGTCATCCTTCTCGACGAAAAATGTGTCCTCTTCACCTAAAGGGAAAAATCCGGTGCCTACCATTGCCTCTCTTCGAACAAGCTGAGGCACTATCATGGGTTGGAATCCCCTGGAAAACAGTGTATCCAGAGCATATTTGAACAATGCGAATTCCAGCAACGCTCCTTCGTTCTTGAGCACGTACATCCTTGCGCCGGCAAATTTGACCGCACGGGGCATATCCAGAATATCCAGCGATTCTGCAAGTTCAAGATGATCCTTCGGAACAAAATCAAATTCCTTGGGTTCACCAAATTTTTTGACGAGGATATTGTCATCATCCGAATCGCCTTCAGGAACTTCATCAAGCGGCGGATTAGGGACAAGCAGCATCAATTGTTCGAAACGGTCTTCCAGAACCCGCAACTCAGGCTCTTTATCTGCCAACTCATCCTTGATCAACTTGACGCTGGCAACCGCCTGGTCCTTGTCTTGACCTTTGAGTTTGGGAATCTCTTTTGAAAGTCTGTTACGGTCAGCCCTCAGGTTTTCGACATCTGTCCTGATTTGCCTGGTTTTTTCATCAACGGTCAACAGCTCATCCAAATCCATTTTCATACGCTTCTTGCGTATACCCTCTTTCACCTTTTCCGGATTACTTCTTATGAAGGCGATGTCAAGCATTCAATTCTCCTGAAAAAAATACGTTAATATGCAGATCAGTCGGGCTCGATCCTGAGCCAGCGGGGTTTTTGCGTTCTGGACAGAGCGTTTTTCAAACCCTCTGAGGGGTCCGACCAAACGATACTCTCCATAATGATTGTCGGTTCATCCTCAAGATTGCGTGGCTCCGATTTATCACCGAACGTCGCTTCAATATATTTCTTGAGTTCCACTTGTTCCGCAGGAAGCATGGAGGTATATAACTTCTCCAGCGTTTCTCTTTCAGATTTGGTCATAGGCCCGGGGCCAATCTTCTTGGAAGCCTCCAGCCACTTCTTCTGTTTTGGCGTCAATAGCGTCTCGCCCATTTAATTATCCTCCAATCAGTCTGGTCTCGTAATTAATTTAACCACATCCTGCGAAGAAAAAACTCTTCGAGCAATTTTTACGTTCAATCCGCTCAAGTTATCAACTAATATCCATTACTGCAACACGTTTGATTGATCGGAACATCCAATCTGATGCGGAAACCTGTTGATTTTATGCGAAAAAGCCTGTAGCTATGCCCCTTGTGATTTGTCTGTTGTATAAAACACGGAATTATGAAAATATTCACATCTTAAAATTTCTTAAGGACATGCACAATTTGAAATCTTCACGAATATTTTTCACGTTTCTTATAGCTTTCCTGATTTTCGGATGCTCGGACAATAAAAAATCTGACATGAAGCCGGAAAACAACGTATCTTCTCCGAAGGCAAACAGCCAGGATATGAAACCCGCTTATGGGGACATGATGATCAGAGGCAGTATAGGTGACGCCTCAGTTTTGTTACCGGTGCTTGCTTCGGATTCTGCGAGTTCTGAAATAAGCAGTCTTATCTATAATGGGCTGGTTAAATATGACAAAGACATAAACGTAGTGGGGGAACTTGCTGAGCGGTGGGAAATCTCCGATGATAACCTAAAGATACGTTTTTACCTCCGTAAAGGGGTCACGTGGCAGGACGGGACGCCTTTCACCAGCAAGGATGTCGAATACACTTTCAAAATTCATATAGACCCCAAAACACCAACCGCTTATGCCACAGACTTCCTTCGGGTAAAAGAGTTTCGAATACTGGATGAACATACAATAGAAGTAATCTATGACAAGCCCTATGCGCCGGCTCTAACTTCATGGGCGCACTCCATCCTCCCAAGCCATTTGCTGGAAGGTAAGGAAATAACAGAAAGCCCGCTAAAACGAAACCCGGTAGGCACCGGTCCCTACAGGTTCAAGGAATGGAAAACGGGGGAAAAAACCCTCCTCGATAGTTACCACAACTACTTTGAAGGAAGACCTTATATTGATCAGGTGCTTACGCGGGTAATACCTGATCTTGCGACAATGTTCCTGGAACTAAAGGCCAGTCGTCTTGATCAAATGGGCTTGACTCCCATGCAGTATGAGCGCCAGACCAATAACGACTGGTTTGAACGTAATTTCAACAAATACAAATACCTGGCTCTCGGTTATTCCTACCTCGGTTACAATTTGCAGGACTGGAAATTCAAGGACAAGAAAGTTCGCCAGGCATTGACTACCGCCATAAATCGTGAAAGCATCGTTCAGGGGGTTCTGCTGGGACTGGGAGAGGTAGCCTATACTCCTTACAAACCTGATACTTACTGGTATAATCCGAATGTCAGGAAATTTCCCTATGACCCTGAAAAAGCAAAGGGGATGCTTGAAGAAGCGGGATGGAAAGATACCGACGGAGATGGCATTATAGACAAGGATGGCAAACCTTTTGAGTTCACGATAATTACGAATCATGGAAATGATATGAGAAAAAATGCGGCCACCATTATTCAGAAGGACCTCAAAAAAGTTGGCATTGAGGTCAAAATCCGGGTAATTGAATGGGCTGCGTTTATCAAAAATTTCATAAACAAGCGTAAATTTGAGGCATGCCTTTTAGGCTGGGGCATTGGAATCGACCCCACTCAGATTGACATCTGGAACTCAAAAAAGATGGGAGAGAGTGAGCTGAACTTCATTTCATACCAGAATCCCGAAGTCGATAGGTTGCTGGAACTCGGGGTATCTACCTACAACCGGGAGGAACGGAAAAAGTATTACGACGAATTCCAGAGCATTATAGCTGAAGATCAGCCATACACTTTTCTTTTCGTCCCGTATTCGCTCCCGATAATAAGTTCGCGCTTTCATGGCATACAACCCGCTCCGATTGGCATCAGCTACAATTTTACCGAGTGGTATGTGCCCAAACAGCTTCAGAAATATACCTTCCAGCAATAGGTTATTATGGCCCTATACCTGTTAAAGAGAATACTGTTGATGATTCCCGTGCTGCTCGGGATAACCATAATATCGTTTTCTGTCATGAAAATGGCTCCTGGTGATCCTATAAGCCTGATGACAGACCTTAACCCCAACATGAACGAGGAAGCGATCAAACGTATCAGGGCGCATTACGGGTTGGACGAACCGTGGCACATGCAATACCTGAAATGGCTCAGGAATATGCTGGCGCTTGATTTCGGGAGGTCTTTCGCGTCTGATAGCAGACCCGTTGTTGACAAAATTGTCGAGAGAATCCCCATTACACTTCTCATCAACGTATTGTCGATGTTTTTCATCCTGTCGGCCGCAATTCCCATTGGCGTCCTCTCTGCGGTCAAGCAGGACTCCTGGTTCGACAGGGGCGCCTCGTTATTCGTTTTCATCGGTTTCGCGGTTCCAACATTCTGGCTTGCGCTCCTGTTAATGATATTGTTTGGGGTCAAACTCGAATTGCTTCCCATATCAGGCTTCAGATCCCTGAATTACGCATCACTCAGTCCGGTTCAACAGGTTGCCGATATAGCCAAGCATTTGATTTTGCCCATATTTGTTTCAGCTTTTGGTGGCTTGGCCGGCATGAGCCGGTACATGCGCTCCAACATGCTTGAGGTCATAAGGCAGGATTACATCACGACAGCGCGGGCCAAGGGACTCAATGAAGGCGCTGTTATTTTTCGACATGCCTTGAGAAACGCGTTGCTTCCTGTGATCACCATTCTGGGTTTGTCCGTCCCGGGCCTGATTGGAGGAAGTGTTATTTTTGAGACTATTTTCGCTATACCGGGTATGGGACAGTTGTTCTATCAGTCGGTGATGATGAGGGACTATCCTACAATCATGGGAATACTTGTTATAGGGGCAGCGCTAACCCTCGTAGGAAATTTGCTGGCTGATTTGCTATATTCATGGGCCGATCCGAGAATAAGGGTTTCTGACTAGTCAGGTATTTCTAATTCGCGCTGAAGGTTTAATAAAGAATTGTCAAATGCTATCAAGAAGTGAATTCGTAACCAGGCTCTCAAAGAACAGGATGGCTATGGCCGGTCTAGTGATAGTCATCGCGCTGTTTTCCACCTCGATGCTTGCGGGGTATCTGGCGCCATTTCCGCCATCCGAAATTGACACCTCCAACATACTGGTCGCCCCATCATGGACTCATCCAATGGGTACCGACATACTCGGAAGAGATGTGCTTTCAAGAATAATTTACGGGTCCGGCGTTTCCTTGAGTGTAGGGTTCGTGGCAGTCGGGATATCCACGTTGATTGGGGTGATTTTGGGCGCCACCTCCGGCTACTATTCAGGGTTGGCCGACAGAATCATCATGCGTTTTGTGGATGTCATGTTGTGCTTCCCTTCATTTTTCCTGATACTGGCGGTAATAGCCTTTGTCGGGCCGAGTATCTGGAATATCATGGTAGTTATAGGGGTGACATCGTGGATGGGTGTGACCCGACTGGTCAGGGCGGAATTCCTGAGCATACGGGAAAGGGACTTTGTCAAAGCCGCCATTGCTCAGGGAGCGTCTGACGCTCGTATTATTTTCCTGCACATTCTGCCGAACGCGATGGCCCCAATACTGGTAGCCGCTACTCTCGGCGTAGCCTCGGCGGTGCTGGTTGAATCCGGACTTTCTTTCCTTGGCATTGGCGTTCAGCCGCCTGACCCATCCTGGGGAAACATGCTTACCGAAGGAAAAGATAACATCGAAATTGCTTGGTGGCTTTCATTATTCCCCGGGCTTGCCATCCTCATCACGGTAATGGGTTACAACATGCTTGGAGAGGGTATCAGGGATTCTTTTGATCCAAGATTAAGGCGTTAGCTCCGCCGGCATTTGATATTGCTTAGCTTTTTGACAGGAGATGTAGATAACATGACGCTTAGAATCGGATGGTTTTCCACGGGCAGAGATCCGGCGGCTAGAAATCTTCTTAAGGAAGTAAGGGACGACATTCTTGAAAATGACGTCCCCGCTGTAATCGAATGGATATTTTGCCATAGGGAAACTGGTGACGCTCCTGCAAATGAAGAGTATATCCAACGCGAAATGTTTTTTGACATGGCCGCAGAATTTGGCATCCCGGTCGCAACCCAGTCCCACGTGAAATTCAAACCCGAATTAAGAAAACTGGGAATCCAGACCAGCCGATGCGCTTCCGAACCATCTGCCGAACTGGAGCAATGGCGAAACTTGTTCGGAGAACAGGTCGTAAAAACCATCAGGATGCTTCCTTCCGTCGACGTCATAATTATGGCTGGATACATGCTAATAATTGGCGCCCCGGAACTCCAGGCCCTTGATATGGTCAACATACATCCCGCCCTTCCGTGGGGCCCAAAAGGAACTTGGCAGGAAGTTATCCATCAGCTCATTGCAGAAAAGAATCATGAACAGGGCGCCATGATTCACCTTGTCACCCAAGAACTCGATCGCGGCCCAGTCATATCTTATTGCCGCTTTCCTATCACAGGTAATCAGTGGACCAATCTGTGGGCGCAATGGGACAGGG
>CAITZA010000150.1 GCA_903896745.1 uncultured Desulfomonile sp.
CGACAAGAGATCCTCCTTGTTTGAATTTTCCGTGGGAAGAAAACTCTACTCGGAGTTCGTCTGTCGATCAACCCTTTCCTTTTATCAAACTGTCAGGTGGCTAGTCTATTTTATTTGCTGAAGTATCATAAACCTACGTTTACGGCAATCGCGTCAAACAAGCAAACTACTGGGCTTGGTCATGTAACCGTGAAAGATTTGCAGGAACTCCTTGTCGATTTACCTTCGCTCGAAACTCAAAAAGGGATTGCAAAGGTTTTATCTACTCTTGACGCCCGAATTGAGATCAACAGAAAGATAAATCATCATTTAGCGTCTATATCTACCACGGATAACTCGCCGGACATCAGGCGGGGTAAAAGAGAATCCCGTAAATCACCTATGTGAGCGGACTCTCTCGTGCAATTCTCCATTTCTTTAAAGAGAGGCTTGACTGTCTCATCAAACCGTTGCAATGTGGCATTATCAGGTGCAATAACCGGAAAGCTCTTTAAAATATCAGTTTTCAGATTGGTGAAAACGCTACCATTGCCGAGAGCCACCAAGTCTTGCCGAATATGCTTGAAAAATAGGTATAGATACTCTATAGAGAAATGGGAGGTCGGGAAATACAGCCAACCGTCATGGATGCATGTATCAACTCCCAGTATTTTAGGGATACCCGGTGTTGCGCTGTTGGAAAGAACCAAGGCGCCAGATTGTTGAAAAACAGTCTTTCTCAACCCGGATTCTTTAATATGTTCCTTGATTTGCAACACATACGGTGTTTGCAAATCAGTTACATCAGAGATTTTTAGCCACCTGAGACCAGAGTCTGACAGAAAATCTTGGATAGGTCGAGGTGAACCACCACGCCTAATCACTACATAATCGCCTAACATGCCTTTCCTCCATTGAGGCGGTTGCCCACCGCCAAATGGGTCGCAGTCCATGAACCAGGATTTAAAGATGGCCTGTGCCATCTGCTCTAAATGATGATTTATCTTTGAGTTATTCTCAATCTTCTCGTCTAGTGCGGAGAGAGTGTCGACCACGACTTTTTGCTCAGCGAGTGAGGGTACGCTTACAATTTGCTTCGCCAAAGTTTTTACCGATAGCCCGGGTTGTGCTGATTGGCCAGACAAACGGCCCAAATTCATAATAGACAGCAAATATGCAAGGTATCTCGTGTTGTTTTTTTCGTTTGCGCATAAGACCACTGCGTGTTCTGTCATGTATGCTGCACCACTGAAATAACGGACATTACCGCAAAAAGCTCCTTGCCTGCCAATAACGGCACATTCACCATTGAAGTTTGAATGGTCAGTAAACCCACGTAAACCGTTACCACCATAGACTGGGTACTTCCCTATTTCATGCACCTTTTTTGCCGGAATGCCTTTCCCACTGCTTAGGCGCGAGCATACTTGCCCTAGTTTATATTGAAACAATTCCGTCATCTGAATTATTCCCTCTTATCCAATGAATTTCCTGTGCGAATTCTTTACATTGGCTTGATTGACCATCGCGTAGTGCATGGTTGTGTCAATCTTCACATGCCCCAGCAGACGCTGCACTTGTTCTATAGGCATTCCTTTGTCTATTGCTCTCGTGGCAAGCGTGCGCCGGAACTTATGAGGGTGTACCTTCTGTATATCAGCCCGCCTTCCGATTTCACGGAGCCTCGTTTCCACCCCACCGATTAACAGCCGCTCGTGAGGCTGGGTCAACGAGACGAAGAGTGCGGGTTCGTCATCACATCTGCTGTCGAGGTAGTTCCGCAAGTGTATTTTAGCACGGGCATCAAAGTAAACCACACGCTCGCTGCTCCCTTTGCCAAATACCACACACTCCCGCTCGTGGAAATTGATATCTTCGCGGTTGAGCTGCACCAGTTCGCCGACTCGCATACCTGTTGCCGCGAGCAGGTCAATCACTGCTAAATCGCGAACTTCCTCGCATGCATCTCGGAGAAGTTCCAAGCCTTCATCCGAAAAAGTATCCTTGATCGTCTTTTCTGTCTTAATCTTCCGAATGCGCCGCATCGGGCTTTTCAGGATATAGTCCTCATCCTCTAGCCAACCGAAAAAGCTGGAGAAAATTCGACGCATATTATCAATTGTAACCTTACTGGAGCTGTGTTCTTTCTGGTAATTCGCCAAATACCCACGTATATCATCGGTACTGATCTCTCGCACAGGCTTAGATAATACGCTGAGCATCCGTCGAAGCGTCGAACTATAATATTTTAGCGATTTTTCCGAACAGCCCTCAATCTTTTTTGCGGCAATAAAAACATCATGTATTTTGCTGTTCTCAGCAATTTCCTGCATGGACGTGTTTTGACACTCTGTAACCACCACATTATGGAGGTGATAGGTCAAAACCCTCCGAAGCTCTTCTAACTGCGCTGTGGAAAGAACCGATGCCATACTTGACTGAATATCCGTAATCAGTTTGTCCTTCATTTTTATACCTGCCGTTTGGGGTTGATTCTCGCTCAGGTAGGATGAGAGGTAAATCATCATTTAGCATCCAAGTCTTCCACAGATAGCTCGCCAGACATCAGGCGGGGCAAGAGAGTGTCACGTAGTTCAACAAGACGAGTGGACTCGCATAGGTTATTCTCAATTTGATTAACCAAAGGCGCTATAACAGTTGTGAATTCACTAATTACTTCATTTGAGGGTATGAG
>CAITZA010000151.1 GCA_903896745.1 uncultured Desulfomonile sp.
CAACCTCGTAATATTTTTTACGGGTGGCGTCAGGCGAGCCGGCGACATTCTCGAAGTACAAAAAGCCACCACACACCAGAAAATGGACGTCCTGCGCAAAATGAAGGATCTATGCGTCAATATGCTCGATGTGTTAAGGGACGCGCGCTCACTGAGCAACTTCGGAGAGATTCTTCACGAAGGCTGGAAACTCAAGAGAAGCCTGGTCGAGACAATTAGCAACGACTCGATCAACCACTATTATGAGGAAGCCAGAAAAGCCGGCGCAATTGGCGGAAAGGTTCTTGGAGCGGGCGGGGGCGGTTTCCTGCTGTTTTACGTGGAACCGCACAAAAGGCAAAAAGTCAGGGAATCTCTCGCAGACCTTCCGGAACTCCCATTCCGGTTTGAACCGCAAGGCTCCAAGGTAATCTACATATCAGACGATCTATAAATCATTGCCTCTGCATTTTCGCAGTCTCGTTAACTAACCAACATTTACAAATGCGCTAATCCTATCCTTATGATCAGACGGGCATAATAAGGATATCGGGCTACTGTGGACATAACGGTGTTTAGCCGTTCCGGGGATTTGTGTGGCCCAGCGTGTGGAGCTGATCGAGCCTTAGTGGCTTTTTTGAGTTGGGAAGGGAGACAAAAATGACAGATGATGCGCAAATTCTCGATTTCTATTCATTCCGGGGTAAGTATCGGGCCAGAAAAGGAAAAATCACAGACGAGTCTGAAGTTTCACAGGCGCCGTCACGTATCCCGCGTCCATCAGAGGGGCAACGCGGTTTTTTGGTTGAACCGCACGACTTCGAAGGAAATAACGCGTTAAAAAGTCAGGTCAGTTTTGTGCCTGATTATTCAGGAGATGTATGTGATTCGATCAGCAAACCGGCGATAACATCTACAATCAACAATGTTGCGGTAGCCTATCGCAATATGGGGTTTTATGAAGAAGCCAGACGGCTCCTCGAATATGGTGTGGAGTCATTCCGCAGGTATAATCTCAGCAGCCGTGTGGAATTGGCCACCATGATGGACAACCTGGCCGCAGTTTATTCGGATTTGGATTTGCTTCATGAGGCTGAGAGGATAGGCAGGAGGGCGCTTGACATAAGGCAGACCGAGCTTGGGACCGAGAGCCATGACGCAGCGGTTTCACTTGATAATCTTGGTCTTACCCTCGCCCTGCAAGGCAAGTTCCCTGAGGCCAAAAATCTCTACCTCAGAGCGCTTGCCATTTTCAGAAAAAGCCCCAATCCTGAGAACCTTGACGCGGCGACCTGTTTCAACAACCTGGCCACCCTTTATTTCAACACCGGAAAGTATTCTCAGGCCAAGAGGTATTATACAAGAGCCATAGCGGTGGCGCAGAGGTCTATGGCGGGTGATAACCCGGAATTAGGTATATATTTTAATAACCTTGGGGAGCTTTACCGGGCAGAGGGGGATCACACAGTCGCTTTGCGTCTCTACAGCATGGGGGCATCCATTCTGGAACGCTGCTGCGGGCCGGATCATCCAGACACTATCCTGGTTGCGGAAAATCTTGAAGCGCTACGTCAATTGGACAACTCAAACCATGTTCATTGATTTTCCCGCATCGACTTACAACTTTTTGACTAGATTGCAGATAAAGGAGAAACAAGCTGATGGCGGATTTCAGTCTTAGTTCCGGCATACTTCAGGACATACTGACTCATGCAAAACCATTCGGTCATAACGAAGAACCCAGAAAACTCAATTTAGGGTTCGGCTTCATTTATTACGGAGTGGTCAGAGCCCTTAGACCCAAACACACACTGGTAATTGGATCAGGATACGGCTTTAGCGTCGTTTGCCTCGCGCTTGGAATCAAGGATAATAACGAAGGTTTTCTGTCTTTCGTGGACCCCTCATATTCGCTGCTAAAGGATGGGCCACTCAAAACTATAGGAGGCCGGGGAACCTGGAGCGATTCTACCGGAGTCAGGGATCATTTCGAAAGATTCGGCGTAGCCGACATCGTTAGTCACCATAAAATGAGAAGTGACGAGTTTTTCCCAAAGTTCGATTCACTTAATCTGCCGGAGATCGATCTGGCTTTTATTGATGGAAGCCACGCATTCAAAGACGTTCAGTACGATTTCATGCAGGCCTTGGGAAGAGCTCGCAAGAATACATATATCTTCCTGCACGACACTCATATATATGTTCGCGAAATACTGAGACATTCTGGTGTAAAGAGATGGCTTAACATCCTTAGGAAAGAAGAGCAGGCTTTTGAGATAATCAATTTCCCATTCTCGTCGGGAGTGGCTCTCGTGCGGATTCTGGACCCAACAGTATGGCGGCAAACAAATTGATTTTAGCGGGGGTTTTGAGCCTGGCGACCGTGATCGTGGCGTTTGTTTTCTGGAGGTACGTCTGGTTTTTCAGAAATCCAGAAAGACATGCGCCTTCAGGTCAAAACATCGTAAGTCCTGCGGATGGAACCGTCGTTTATGTAAAAGAGTTTAAGCCCGGAGATGACGTTATGGTCATCAAGCAAGGCGTAAGCGCTACCATAAAGGACATCGTTCGAGAGGATCTAGATGATTACAGGATCCTGATAGGTGTTTTCATGAGCCCGTTCAATGTTCACTACAACCGCTCCCCGATTTCCGGGAAAATAGATTTTATTAAGCACTACCCTGCAAAGTTGAGAAATTTGCATATGGGTGACATGCATCTGAGAACGATACTGGGCCTGCTCCCATTTCACGAAAATAGTCCGCATATAATCGAAAATGAAAGGACGGTTACCAGGATTTCCGGAAAACTGAACGATCAGGATCTGTCGGTCTACGTCGTTCAGATAGCGGCAAAAAATGTTAATGGAATAGACTCTTACAAAGCTCCTCACCAACATGTGGACAAGGGCGAAGTGTTCGGGATGATCAGAATAGGATC
>CAITZA010000152.1 GCA_903896745.1 uncultured Desulfomonile sp.
CCCCCGAATGTTCGGAGCAATTACTATTATTCAAATGTTTCTTCATTAGTTCCCCTCTGATGACAGAGTAATTTAAGTCGGAATATTGCTTGAGCAACACAAAACATATCGGAAATGATAGATGCCGTCAATCCAGACAGGATTCATTATTAGTTAGCTTTTCGCTTGATTCACATGATTACTCCGGAATCGTTTCATAATTCATGGCGGCTTTTTCATGTTCAGCGAGGATCCTGTCGCGCAATGATTTGGGTTCGATCACTTCCGCGGCGGCACCGAAACCGAGAATCCATGAGATGACTTCGTAGTTTATTGGGACATTCAGGGAGATATCAACGCCGCCATCCGGACGTTCGACGACTTTCTGAGAGGAGTGCCAGATTCTTTCGCGCGCAACATGGGCGGCTCTCTGGGCTATTTTGACAACAATGGCCTCTGGATCGCCCGTCATGACACGGAAGGCTGATTCAAGGTAGGCGTCGATATTCAGGTCCTTGGGAATTTTGAAGGATTCTTCCAATATGGTGAGGTTGCGTATGCGATCGAGTGAGAAGGTTCTGATGGCCTTTCGCTTGTGGCAGTGACCGATGAGATAAAAGCTCCCGTTCGTGACCCAGACACGGTAAGGATCGACCTTTCGGACGGTCTGCGATCCGGTAGATACAGCCTTGTAATCGATCTTTATTCGTTTCTTCGAAATGACGGCCTCACTCAGCCCGTTAATCGCGCCTGAAAGATCGACAAAGCTTCGCGCCGGCCCAAAATCTATTCTGACGCTAGAGCGCAGATCCTCGATAAAATGCATGGTATTCGGCTGAAGGGCAGCCCGAACCTTGCTAAAGAGCGTTTCGATACTCTCCTGAAAAATCGATCCGTTAAAAACCCTTAGAAGATCACGACTGGTATGAAGCGCCACAAGTTCGGTGGGGGTCAGTGGCAATGGGAGAGTTTTCCTGAAGGAATCCAGCATCTTCCATAGGGCGAATTTACCCTTTTTCTCGACAAATATCGGAAAACCGCCACGCTGAATGACATCAAGGTCCCGATAGAGCGTTCGAACAGGCACACCAAGTTCGGCCGAAAGTTCGGTCGCGCCTATACCGTTAGAGTGTGTCTCAATCAGTTTGATGATCTTCCACTGACGTGACATCTGATCTCCACGCATGGCAATTACCCCGTTACGCTGATATGGATTTGAAACCTTTTGAGGCGCGAATTTTATCATGAAAACAGAAGGCTTGGGAAGACATAATCCTTCAGAGTGGAATGTTTGTTTCGTCCGGGTGAACGCCAGGCGCTCGCTCGCTGAATCATTTGCATGAAACCGAAATTGAATATAGTATACCATGACCATATTTGTTCGGTACGACAGCGCCGTGTCTTATTATTCCGGACCGTGCCCTGTCACCCCAGGCAGTGTCTTGTCATAACGGGCCGAGCCCTGTCACCCCGGGCGGTGTCTTGTCATCCCCGACTTGATCGGGGATCCATTAAAAATCGCTTCCCGTTTTCACACGGAATGACAGCAGCTTATTTTCGAGAACGGTTATAAACATACTTCCATGAATAACGACACTCATCATCATGAACATTCGCATATAACGAATGAGGGGAAACTCGGATTTGCCCTGGTTCTGACCCTGGTTTACATGGTAGCCGAGGTAGTTGGTGGTCTGATTTTTCATTCTCTGGCGTTATTGGCGGATTCCGGACACATGCTTTCGGACGCCATGGCTCTGGGATTGTCCTGGCTAGCCATTCGCGTAGGCAGGAAAAAGCCCGGCGACCGTCATACTTTTGGATTCAGGCGAACGGAAATCCTTGCCGCTCTTTTCAATGGTCTGGCCTTGTGGGGCATAGTCGGGATAATTTTTTACGAGGCGGCTCACCGTTTTTATAATCCTGTTAGCGTAGAGGGCTGGGGGATGCTGCTGGTGGCCCTGTTTGGCCTGATCATCAACCTGGTAATGGCTGCCATACTGTACAGGAGCGCGGCTGATAGCATAAACATCCGGGGGGCCTTTCTTCACGTAATGTCTGACGCCCTTGGATCTCTCGGGGCGGTTGTAGCCGGATTGATCATAATATATACGTCAAGGTACTGGGTGGATCCCCTGATCAGCGTGCTCATCGGCATCCTGATACTTTATTCGTCTTGGGAGCTCATATCGGAATCCTTCCATATCCTTATGGAAGGCGTTCCCAAGGGATATGACGCAGGACTCATAGAGAGTGGGATTGCAGGAGTAAATGGCGTGTGCTGTGTGTACGACCTGCATATATGGAGTATAACGGGGTCTGAGGTCAATCTTTCGGCTCATGTCGTGCTTTCGGAAGAGAGCCCTGATCACGAAGAGGTTCTGCAGGAAATAAACTCATTGCTGAAGAACAGGTTCAAGGTGGATCACACCACGATACAGATAGAGTCGACGCATGACTTTCGGCGGGAAGAATCCTTTGATAAATGCAGACCGGGCACATCATGTTCGACGAGTTGAGCTCGATGGCCATGTCTGAAACTTATTATTACCCATCGAGGCCGGAAAATGCCATGATCGTGCCCTCGAGTTTTTTCGCATAACATGGACGAATGACATTACACCAACAAGACCTGGAAACGAGGCATAGTCAAACGCTTTTACTACTGGCGCTGGGGCTTGTATTTGCGTGGCGTTTTCTGTTAAGCGCCCATGTAAACCTGATACCTGACGAATGCAGTTACTGGGCGTGGTCCAGACGGCTGGACTGGTCGTACTTCGACAATTCGGGGATGGTCGCATATCTGATCAGGATCTCCACCTCACTTTTCGGTTATTCAACACCTCTTTCGGTGCGTTTCCCGTTCCTGCTGCTCAGTGCGCTGAGTTCGGGTCTGATATATCTGTGTAGCCTCAATCTTTTCGGGAACAGGCGCCACGCCCTGGTTACGGTGTTTGTGTTCAACATGACGCCGGTGGCGCTGTTGGGCGGTTCAGCGGCAATTCACGACAATGCTCTGGTATTCTTCACGATACTGTCATTATGGAGCATGACGAAATATCTTTCAGAACGCGAGGATATCTGGCTCTACATCACCGGCTTGGCGACCGGACTTTCGATAATGAGCAAGTATACCGGCATAATCAATCTGCTTTGCGTTTTTGTATTTCTTTTGAGTTCAAAAGAGCTTCGCAGGGTTCTGCTTACAAGTGCGCCATGGATAGGAGCGGGACTGGCGCTATTGTTCACAATCCCGATCATTTACTGGAACTGGACTCATGACTGGGCTTCGGTTAGCCACATACTGTTCATAGGCTCCGGGGCTGTGAGCGTAACCAGGCGAATAGAGGACGGTCTTGGTTTCAACATTGCGCAGTTTTTTCTCGTTTCCCCGGTGATGTACGTTTTCCTGCTCGTTTCTATTGTAACGGCCTTGTGGCATAACCTCAGGAAGCCGAACCTCAATCATCTGTTATGCCTGTCATTTGGTTTGCCATTAGCGTTATTTGGGATTCAGTCTTTCAGGGGCCATGTTGAGGCAAACTGGAGTATTCCCGGATATATTGGTCCACTGCTTCTGTGTGTATGGAGTTATTATGGTAATGGGGAGGGCGCCTTGAACGTGGCGGGGGGGCACTGGGACAAAAAATTTGTGAAATGGTCTCTGGCGTCATCCCTGGGCATTGCAGGGCTAGTGGTATTACACGCGTGGATAGGAATTATTCCGGCATCACTTGAGAGGAGTGTGTCCAAGGCGGATCGAATCATCTGGGAAACCAGGGGATGGGACAAACTGGGAAGGCATGTCAACGACCTGATCCAAAAGGATGAGGTAATAGCGGCGGATAGCTATCAGTTATGCGCACTACTTGAATTCAACATCCCGGGACAACCGGAAGTCAGATACCTCGCTCCATGGGGAAGGCCCACACAGTTCGATGTCTGGCATCAATCCTTTGACGACCTTGCCGGGCGAACCATTATCTATGTATCCCCGAAACCACTTGCGCCAACATCGACCGCTCTTGTTTCAATATATGAAAATTTCGCCTCCGTGGAAGCCCTGCCCATTTTCGATGTCATGTATCACGGCGAGTCCATACGGGAGATTTACATTTACAGATGCAGGGGCTTTGACCCATATGAACCCCGCAGACTAGGCCCGAGGTCACTTTTTTACAGGGACTACTGATCAGCGCATCCCTTTGGTGAAGCCTGCCTTACTATTTCAATCTACCGCTCGGCGTCATGCCCGTCCGTCGTAAGCACGTATGTCCCGTCATCGCCCTGATCGAGCCTGAGCCCGTAATATTTCAGAGTTTCAGACAACGGTCTGCCGAAGAAAAAGTCCAAAAAGGACTCATCTATGGAGAGGTCTTTTGAAACGAAATCCCTCACATGGTGATCGAACGCCAGAATACCGAGCAGGTCGTCCACGGTTTGCCCTTTGGTGGCCGACAGTCTGGCTACTTCTCTGGTAAAGTCATTATGTGAGCAACGCTGTTCATGTTTCTGTATGATGAGCCACAGGTCTCCTGTACCCTTCAGGAGGTCTTCACGGGTCAGAAACCCATCACTTTGTGAAACCGCCTGTTTTGGGTTCCAGCACTCCTGTCGCCTGCATTGTTCCGGTCTGGATCCGTAAATTCTGCAACTCTTGTCGGACGCTTCCAGAAAAATACATGTCTTGCCGTCGCGGGATTCCTTGATCTTGATGAATTCGTTCTCGCTTGGGACGCTTTGGTCAGAATCAGGCAAATAGACCTGCTCTCCGGAGCGGATGGTAAAAACATCCGATGGAGTCAGAACACCAGTAATAAACAGCTCATCATCCTGTTTCAGCAGGGTCGGGCTGCCCTTTTCGCAACAGGTTCCACATCGTATGCAGTGAGGTCGCAGCGCATAGGCTGCGGTGAGTAGCCTTTCACGAACCTGTTTCCATATTTCATCGCGGGACCTGCTTTCAATCCCTTCGGGCCGTGGGGCAAGCGACTGAAGATCTTCCAACGCGCTTTTTATCAGTGTATCCGGATCAACATCCAGTTGTACCGACCAAAGGACGTCTCTAGCTTCTTCTTTCAGGGCGACAACGAAAAATTCCCAATCCGCTTTGTTAAAATCTTTATCCATATCCTTTTCAGAACACCTTTCAGCTTATCGGTAAAAAAGTCGGGATTCATGATATATTATTTTCCGCTGAAATAAAATGATCGCAGGGATGTTTAGCCACTCTTGAAACTTATAGAAAAATTTATCAGTTCAATGTAAAAAAACAAGTCAGGCTGGAGTTGCAACCTATGAGGATAAACTTCATAAAACTTGAGGAATTGAGCCCCCGCGGCCGTAGAAGACTTTACAGGAGATCAAGGGTCGATTTCGAGGACCTGATAAAACAGATTGCGCCGATACTTGATCAGGTGCGTGATACCGGAGATCAGGCCGTGATCGAGTACACTAGGAAGTTTGACGGCGCAGATTTTGGCGCCTCATCATTTCGTGTGTCGGAAGCGGAGATTTCGGAAGCTGTCAATAACCTGTCCCCAAGCCTGAGAGAGGCGATAGAAGTATCCATAGCCAACATAAGGAAGTTCCACGTACTCCAGAAAGAACCGGAGCGTGTGGAGACCGAGATTTCACCGGGTATCATCGCTGGAGAAAAGACTATACCTCTGGATTCGGTGGGGATTTATGTTCCTCGTGGCAAGGGGTCCTTCCCTTCCATGATGATGATGGCGGCGGTTCCGGCAGTGGTGGCCGGAGTGAGAAGGATAGTCGCTGTGAGTCCGCCGGATCAGGACGGCAAGGCGGACAGCGCCACGATTGCGGCTGCAGGATTGACAGGAGTCAGTGAGATATATGCGATAGGAGGCCCACAAGCCATCGCTGCTCTGGCTTTCGGGACACAGAGCGTTGCGAAAGTGGACAAGATAGTGGGGCCAGGATCGGGCTATGTGCTTGCGGCTAAAAAAGCCTTGTCCACCGAGATAGACACCGGCCCTGAAGCTGGCCCAAGCGAGGCCATCGTTTATGCGGATGATTCGGTTTCTCCATTCCTGGCTGTTACCGATTTGCTGATAGAAGCGGAGCACGGCCCGGATTCGTCGGCGTATCTCATCACTACAATCCCGTCCATGGCCCAGGACTGCCTCAGAATAGCCCATGAGCTTGTCTCGAATCTTCCTCCTGTCAGACGAGAGTACTGTCAGACGGTTTTGGCTGAAAGCGGCGGCATCGTGCTTGCCAAAAACCATGAGGACGCTGTTGATTTTATAAACGGTTTCGCTCCCGAACATTTACAGCTATTGGTGCGTGATCCTGAAATTACACTGGATGAGATCAGGACGGCTGGGGAAGTCCTGATAGGCCCATGGACGCCTGGAACTCTAGCCAACTATTCAATCGGCCCCAATGCAATCCTGCCGACATCCGGTTTCGCCAAAACCTCTTCAGCGCTATCAGTAAGGGATTTCACAAGAAAAATGTCCTATTCCATAGTCAGTGAGAGAGGGTTCAGGTCACTAGCGCCAATAACCCTGAGGCTGGCAGAGTATGAGGGCTTTTTCGCACACGCTCGGGCGCTGTCAGCCAGGCTCCAGGCTATGGAGGATGGCTCGAAAGATGACCATGGAGATAAAAAATGAGTGGATTTACTCACTTTGACGATCATGGTTCAGCAATCATGGTGGATGTCGGCGCAAAGGATATTACGGAGAGAATCGCAATAGCCAGGGCGGAAACACACATGAAGGTCGAAACACTCAGCATGATTCTTGAGAACAGGGCCAAAAAGGGTGATGTTCTCGGGGTGGCCAGACTAGCCGGGATAATGGGAGCAAAAAAGACTCCCGAACTCATACCACTGGCTCATCCGATTGGGCTGAGCTCGGTAAATATCGATTTTATTACACATGTAGATGAATCATATATTGAAATTGAAGCCCGGGTAAAGGTTGTCGCACAGACGGGCGTTGAAATGGAGGCATTGACCGCTGTTTCATGCGCAGCCCTGACAATATATGACATGTGCAAGGCGGTCGATAGGGGAATGGTTATAAAGAACATCAGGTTGATTGAAAAACTTGGCGGTAAATCCGGCCATTTCATAAGGCAGGAATAATCTGTGCTCTATAGAGGAAAAAATTATGCCACATACTAAGTCGTTTGAATCTACCGATCTAACAAAAGAACAGTTGATAAAGCTGATAGGAATGTATCTGGGTGAAGTCCTGGCGCATTATGGGATGTGGTTCGCCGAAACATCGAGAAGAATCGGGGTCAATGACGCCCTCGAAATGGACTCAAACAATATCAGCAAGTTTTTCCCGTCCATAGGGGCTCGTCTTTATCCGCTTTTCGGTATCCCGGTTAAGGACGGTCTGCCAGTAGCGCTGTTGAACATGTCACGTGAGGAGCTTCTCATTTGTATTGGGGAAATAGCTAAAACCTGGCTTACAGGCGACGGTTTGTGGTTTCAGGAAGTCGAGAGAAGCAAGGGCATGGCCGAGGCCAAATTAATTAACGATTCCTGCTGGTCACTCTTTGCAAAAATGGAGGCGCACAAGATAAAAAGGTTCCTCGATCTTCCCAACGCCAATGGTTTGGATGTTTTGGAGGCGGCCCTGAAATTGCGGATTTATTCAGTAATCAATGCCCATTCTCTAAAGCGCGACGACAATGGGGACCTTATCTTTACAATGACGGAATGCCGGGTTCAATCCGCAAGACGCCGCAAAGACCTTGACCATTATCCATGCAAATCCGCAGGCCTGGTGGAATACTCCGATTTTGCCCACGCTATCGATCCACGGATAAAGGTTGAATGTGTGTGGTGCCCTCCTGATCGCGTTCCTGAAACGGAGTTCTGTTCCTGGCGCTTCAGTATCTGAGACATATTTTACTATTTCTGGATTCCCGTTTTCACGGGAATGACAAAGGCATTGTCTTGTCATACCCGACTTGTCTTGTCATCCCCGACTTGATCGGGGATCCATGATTCCTGGATTCCCGTTTTCACGGGAATGACAAAGGCATTGTCCTGTCATCCCCGACTTGTCCTGTCATCCCCGACTTGATCGGGGATCCATGCTTCCTGGATTCACGCTTTCGCGGGAATGACATATAAACTCTACATTCAATTTGCGTTTATTTTCGAAAACAGCCATGAATCACTCCAGGCGCTTTCGTATCGATGCCGCCTGAGAGGCTTTCCCGAGGCCTTCGTAAAATTCCACCAGATTTTCCAGACTGGATCTGGTCACCGCGCTGGATCCATAATTCTTTTCCATAATATCCGCTGCCCTGATCAAGAGTTTTTCAGCCTCGTCATACCCACCTACCCCGGTAAGAACGCCGGCAAGGTTACTGAGCGATGTGGCCACATGCGGGTGGTGAGGCCCGAAATTCTTCTCCGCTATTTCAAGGGCGCGGCGATACAGCGGCTCGGACTCCGCATAACGTCCCATCCTTTCGTAGTAACCAGCCAGACTGTTCAGGCTGGATCCAACTTCAACGCTATCTGGACCACTTATCTTCTCCGTGAGGATCAATACCTTCTGATAATAAGTCTTTACAACCGGATACCGCTCCATCGTCATGTTTACCGCTGCCAGATTATTGAGGCATGATATGACCGCCTGACTTTCCGGCCCCACTACCTTTTCCAGTATCTGCAATGCGCGCCTGAACAGTATGTCAGCCTGTTTATAGTCTCCCAACTCAAAATATCCACCACCAAGATTGTTCAGAATAATCGCCACTTCCGGATGTTGAATCCCCTGCTTTTCCTCACGTATCGCCAATGCGCGCTTCCAAAGGGGAATCGCCTCATCAAGCTTGTCCTGAACGCGGCATATCTCCGCCAGATTGTTCAAACACGTCGCTACATGATGAAAATCAACGGTTTCATCCTTTTCCACCTTTGCTAGCGCATCCTTTGCATACGCTTCAGCCTCCGTATATTTTCCAGACCGAAAGAGTTCCACAACTTTCCTGTTTATTTCTTCCATCATTCCTGGCTCCATTCATTGACAGGTTTGTCAAGTTTCCCTGACATTGGTTTCATCGATTAACAATCTGATCAGGCTACCTTATCAGATAATAAGTCAAGAGGCGAGAGGATCAATGGTTATATTGTCTACTGATTCAGTAAGGAATTTTTTTTCTTGAGATATTAACTCATAAGGTGTAATTGATATTTAAAATGAGCCCGTTTCTGGAAATCCCCGTTTTCCGTTTGCGTCTGTTTCAGATATCCAGGAGCAAATTGACTGTTTATGGATTTCCTAAATATTTTTTTGGATTTTTCCTGGAAGATATAACATCCACATACCCCAAGGAGGAGTAAGGATTATGGCCAATCTTTTAGTTGATGAGCGCGATGCCAAGTTCGTGCTTTACGAACAATTTAACATCGAAGATCTTTGCCAGGCGGAAACTTATAGTGAGTTTTCCAGAGAGATGTTCGACATGGTTATGGATGCGGCTCAAAAACTGGCTGAGAAGGAGCTTGCGCCGACGAACGCTGATGGAGACGCCAAGGGAGTCAAGCTGGAGGATGGACAGGTAAGGGTACCTGAGAGTTTTCATACTGCCTATCAGCGTTATTGCGAAGGTGGCTGGGCTGCTCTGCCTGTGTCTCAGGACATGGGTGGACAGGGATTCCCGAATGTAATGTATATTGCTACGATGGAGCTGTTCGTTGCCGCCAACCAGGCGCTATTGATGTACCCGGGACTTACTATCGGAGCGGCCAGGTTAATTGAGCTTTATGGAACCGAAGAACAGCAGCGCCTGTACATGGACAGCATGTATACAGGTGAATTCTGCGGAACAATGTGCCTTACCGAGCCTCAGGCGGGCAGCGATGTAGGCGCATTAAGAACAAAGGCCATCAGGCGACCTGACGGAACATATTCGATCCAGGGCGGCAAGATTTTCATATCCGCCGGAGATCATGACCTGACCGACAATATCATTCACATGGTGCTGGCGCGTGTTGAAGGAGGTCCCGCCGGAACAAAAGGGATCAGCATCTTCATCGTTCCCAAGAAGAGACTTGAAAATGATGAATGGGTGGACAATGACGTAGTATGCATGGCCACCGAGAAGAAGATGGGAATTCATGCGTCTGCCACCTGCGCCCTGAATTTCGGTGAGAAGGACAATTGTATCGGATACCTTTTGGGTGAAGAGAACATGGGTATGAAGATCATGTTCAACATGATGAATGAGGCCCGTCTATCCGTTGGGGTTCAGGGTCTTGCGCAGGCCAGCACAGCCTACATGCATGCGCTGAAATACGCGAAAGAGCGTTATCAGGGCCCGGAAATCACCACAATGAAAGACCCGAAGGCCCCCAAGGTGCCTATCATCCAGCATCCGGATGTCAGACGCATGCTGATGTGGATGAAGAGTGTCACTGAAGGCATGAGGGCCCTACTCTACTATGCGGCTTATTGCGAAGACAGGGTTCACATCTCTTCAAACGAAGAAGAAACGGCGAAGTATCAGGGTTTTCTGGACATCCTGATTCCTATCTGCAAGGCGTGGAGCACAGACATGGGCTTCAGGGTTACAGAACTGGCAGTACAGGTTCATGGTGGCTATGGTTACTGCCGGGAGTACCCTGTTGAGCAGTTCATGAGGGATTGCAAGATTTCTTCCATATATGAAGGTACCAACGGCATACAGGCGCTGGACCTTGTTGGACGCAAGCTTGGGTACAAGCAGGGCATACTGTTCAAGAGTATTGTTTCGGAAACTGGCGCCCTTCTGAAACAGGCCAGGAAGAATTACCGTCTGAAAGATGTGACCGGTCCTTTTGAAGAGGCCAGGAAGACACTGATCGAAGTCACGAGATACTTCGGGTTGAAGAGCATTACTGAAGACTTCATGATTCCTATTCTTTACGCCACACCGTACCTTGAACTGTTCGGGGATGTTGCGGTTGGTTTCATGCTACTGTGGCAGGCGGTGATAGCGGATAGGCGTCTGGACGAGCTATATAGCGACGCCAAAGCGGACACGCCCGAGAAGAAGGCTGAATTACTGAGGACCAACCGGTCTGCGGCATTCTACAGGGGCAAGGTGGCGTCAGCGGAATTTTTTGCAAACACTATACTATCGCTGGCCCCAGGAAAGGCCAGGGCGATTATGAGCGGCGAACGTTCAGCCATAGATCTTCCAGAGGAATCGTTTGCTCTAGTTTAATCAAGATTGGAGTTACAAATATGAAAGCAAGAAAAGTAGTATTGGTTGACGCTATCCGGACCGCTTTTGGTCGAGCTGGTGAAAAGGGCGTGTTCTGGAACACAAGAGCTGACGATATGGTTGTGAAGGTAATTCGTGAGCTAATGCGCCGTAATCCTCAATTGAAACCGGAGATGGTGGAAGAAAACGCTTGGGGCGTTTTTTGCCAGGAAAAGGATCAGGGTCTGACACTTGGAAGAACATCGGTAATACTTGCGGGTTTACCCGAAACTGTGGCCGGATACTCTATTGACCGTATGTGCGCCGGCGGAATGAGCGCTATAACCACGGCGGCTTCAGCGATAGCGCTGGGGGGATGTGATGTTGCGATAGCCGGTGGTGTCGAACACATGGGACATCACCCCATGGGCGCAACCGCTGACCCGAACCCAAGATTTCTCACGGATAAACTCGTTGATCAAAGCGCCATGTCCATGGGTATGACGGCTGAAAACCTGCATGACATGTTCCCGGAAATAACCAAGGACATGACGGATGAATACTCTCTGAATTGTCAGAGAAAGGCGGCTAACGCGATTGAGTCGGGCAAGATAGCAGAGATGATAGTTCCGATGACCGTTTATACAAAGAACGGTTGGGTTGTCGCAGACAAGGATGAACAGCCCCGACCCGAAACTACACGGGAAGGTCTGGCCAAGCTGAAAACTCCTTTTAGGGTCATGGGAAATGTCACCGCAGGAAATTCCTCCGGTTTGAATGATGGAGCGGCGGGCTGTTTGCTGATGACTGCCGAAAAGGCCGAAGAGCTTGGCCTTGAGCCAAAAATGGAACTCAAATCCTTCGCTTATGCGGGAGTAAAACCCGAAATAATGGGCATCGGCCCTATTCCGGCTACTCACAGGGCGCTTAAGAACGCTGGTTTAACAATTGAAGATATCGGACTCGTTGAGCTTAACGAGGCGTTCGCCGTCCAGGCAATTGCGTTTATGAATGAATTCGGGCTGAAGTTCCCCGATGATCCCAAGATGAACATTTATGGCGGCGCCATTGCCTTTGGGCATCCACTGGCTTCCTCCGGAATAAGGTTGTCCTGTCACCTGATGCATGCTTTCAAGGAACATCCTGAAGTCAAGTACGGGCTCACAACCATGTGCGTAGGACTTGGCCAGGGTGGAACCGTGATCTGGAAAAATCTTCAGCGTAACGGAAAAAAAGATTCGAAAGAGCACAAGGAAAAGGACTGAGCCACGGCTTGACAGAGCCCATTCCCGAGGTACGGAACTTTTTATGAAGCGTTTATTGACAAACTTTCCTAAACGATTTGACCGATAACCATGCGAAGGAAGCTTTAGAAAGGAATAGCCATGGCTGAAGCGCCCACTTTATTTCACACAACGTATTACAAATCGCGTGTCGGCAAGATAGCGATTGTTACCATGGACAATGGTGAGGATTACAAGAAGCCCAACACATTCGGAGAAGCCGCTCTGGGGTCTTTACACAAAGCCATCAACAAGATCGAGGCTGATAAAGAAGTAAAGGGAATGATGCTTTGCGGAAAGCACTATATATTTGCGGCCGGCGCCGACCTGATGCAGGTTCCGTTCATTAACACGTTTGAACAGGGCCGCCAGATTGGGGCCGCCGGCCATGCGGCCATGAAGAGGATAATGGACCTCAAGATTCCGACACTTGCAGCGATTAATGGCGCCGCCCTAGGCGGCGGACTTGAAATATCGCTGTATTGTGATTACAGAACGGTTTCAAAATCTGTTCCTGCGATCGCGTTTCCCGAATGTTTTCTGGGTTTGGTGCCTGGATGGGGCGGCTCGACATTGACCCCCAGGCTCATAGGACCCGAAAAGGCCCTCGAACTCATCGTATATAACCCGCTAAACCAGAACAGGATGCTGGACGGAACAAAGGCCTTTCAGGTTGGATTGGCCGACAGACTGTTCGAGTCTGTGGAGTTTTTTGATCAATCCCTCGCGCTGCTGGTCGATTTGATTGACGGGACGGAGAAGATTGAGAGACCGGCGCCTGATATGTCGAAGGTTAAGCAGCATTGCGCCGCCGCCAGGAACTACTGCGACCTGCGTGTTCACGGCGCCGCCCCCGCGCCCTACAGGGCCATAGACCTGGTGGAATCCGCATGTGATCTTTCAAGAACCGTGGATGAATGCTTTGCGGATGAGGACAAGGCTCTTGGTGATCTTATAAAAAGCCGCCAGTGCAAGGCAGGCGTTTACAGTTTTGATCTTGTTCAAAGACGGGCTAAAAAGCCTGTGGGTCGCCCTAAGGATATCAAACCCCGTCCAATCAACAAGGTCGGCATAATTGGCGCCGGTCTTATGGCCTCCCAGCTTGCAATGCTCTTCCTGAGACGTTATGGAGTTCCTGTCGTAATGAAGGACATCAAACAGGAATTTCTTGATAAAGGTTTGGGCTATATCAAGGGCGAGTTGTCAGCGCTTGTAAGCAAGGGACGCATGACCAGGGCCAAAGCTGACCATCTATTTCACATACTTATCGGTACCCTTGACTGGAAAGACTTCTCTGACTGCGATTTCGTCATCGAAGCTGTTTTTGAAGAAATGCCCATAAAGCAGGAGGTTTTTGCGCAGGCGGAAGAAGTCGTGTCGCCTACCTGCATTCTGGCAACAAACACTTCGAGCCTCTCTGTGTCGGAAATGGCCTCTAAGCTCAAAAACCCCGAGCGGGTGGTTGGATTCCATTTCTTCAACCCCGTGGCGGTGTTACCTCTTCTGGAAATCATCAAGGGCGAAAAAACAGATGACGCCACCCTTGTCACGGCGTTTGAATGCGCCAAGAAGCTTAAGAAAAATGCGATCCTGGTAAAGGATTCTCCGGCGTTTCTTGTCAACAGGCTCTTGACCAAGCTGTTGACCGATTGTTTTCAGATGGTTGAGGAAGGCGCCACATTCGAACAGGTGGACGACGCCTGTCTGGCTCTGGGCCTTCCGATGGCCCCGTTTGATCTGCTGGCTTTTGTGGGGACAGCCGTGGCCTATCATGTCGGAGAGACATGCCACAGAGCATGGCCAGCGAGATTTCCTCTTAATGACCGTCTCAGGAATATGGTCGAGGCCAGGGTTCCCAATATTTATCAGGGCATGGGTCCCGGCAAGCAGGTAAACCCGAAGGTGGCTGAGATATTCGCCAACAGGGGAGACAAGGAATTCGTCAAAGAGGAAATTCTTGACAGAATCCTTACCAACCTGACTCTGGAAATAGATCACGTGTTGAAGGAAAAGGTTGTTCAGGATCCGAAGGATGTGGACACCGCAATGATACTGGGTGCAGGCTGGCCGTTCTTCAATGGCGGTATAACACTGTATCTGGATGTTGTGGGCTACACCCCCAAAGTACTCCAGAAGGTATTCTTCTCCTTCTAGAAAAAGTGTATTTGGCTCAAAAGCAATGAAGCGTCTTCAGATTTCTGAGGACGCTTCTTTTTTTTTATGGACAAAATTATTATGGGGCCTGTCAGGCCGGGGTTGAGTCAAGCGAGACTATGGTGAGGTAAATCTTGTTAATGTAGTCATAGATACTGTTAAAGGAGTCGAGTATCCTGATATAGAGCGAGGAAGCCAGAGGTGAACAGAAGCCTCGCTCGAGACGATCCCAGTGGGCAAACCTGGCATGCTCGACAAGGTCAGCCAACTGGCCGGCCTGACCCTTGATGTGATCCAGAAGGAACTTGTTGTGTGTCAGGAACGCGTCACGCAAGTTCTTGAGAATGTCTATTGTTAACCCAAATATTTCGTCCAGCTCACGATGAGCCTTGTCTGAAAACGGGATACCGTCCTTGATCTTGTTTCTCAGGCAATTCATGAGCGCTTCGAGCATCACTCCCACCCTTTCGAGTCGGCTCGGCAGGCGGATTGCCACTCGAAACACATTTTCACCCAAGACTTCATATTCCCTTACAAGATCTGTTGTGCAGTTCTTTTCCTGTTCTCTGATCTGACTGAACAAGCTCTCACAATCGCAGAGTTTTTCGTCACGCTCACTCTTGAATCCTGTTTGAAGTATCTTGGTCATTTCGATCATTTGATCGACCATTTTTACAAGAGTTCTCTCAGGTGTATCGCAGGCGTAACCCTCAGGGGCTGTTCCCTCTTCCATTCGCTCAACCTCTGAATCGAGTTTTGGGCTTAGTATGCGAAGTGGGTTCCAAACATATCGGGTGTCTTTCATTGCGAGCTCCTTTCTCAAACAGAGCGATCACAAATTTTGTAAAGATTTACCGGGTATTGATATGATGACTGAGCTTTCAGTCATCATAAACTCATTACTTGACAAGAGGCCTCAGGATTCCTTGGCCGTCGATTCCTGTGCGGCCTTTGCAGCGGCTGCCGCTTTTTTCTGAGCCTGCTCGGTCTTGATCTGTTCTACGGCTTTTGACTGACGCTCTGGGTCAGTATATCTGAAAATGAACTGTTTGCTACAAGCCCACACACCGGATTTGGCGGCTTCTTCATCGCATTTTTCGTAATCAATTTCAATCTTGTCATTAACCATGTTGATGACATCTTTGGCCTTTCGAGTGCAAGCGGCGCAATGAATGCATCCGGCCTTGCAAACATTCGAGACCGCTTTTCCGGAATCCTTGCTACTACAAGGAACATATACGGGAGCGTCTTTCGGGATGATCTGCAACACCTGTTTGGGGCAGTTCCTCACGCAAACGCCGCAACCGGTGCAGGCTTCCGGGTCTATAACAGGCATGTTGTCTTTCATGTGTATGGCATGGAAAGGACATGCCGCCTCACAATCTCCATACCCGATGCAGGCGTAAGTACATTCATAAGGGCCGCCGAAGGCAATTGCGGCGCCCTGGCATGTATCATATCCCACATAGGAGTATTTCTTGTTTACCTGCCCTTCGTTTCTTGAGCAACGAAGCACAGAGATTATTGGAGCAGCGGCTCCGGCGGATTTTCCGGTGATTTCCGCAACTTTCTCAGCGACAGCCTGTTTACCTGGCGCACATTTGTTTGGAGGGCAATTGGGATCGTTAACGGTCGCCTCTGCGTACGATTCGCATCCGGCATACCCGCAAGCCCCACAATTAGCGCCTGGCAGACAGGCTCGCACAGCTTCTATCTTCGGGTCTACCTTAACAGCAAATTTCTTTGCGGCGATGGCAAGAGCAAGTCCGCAAAGTATGCCAAAGATCAGGAAAAACATTATACCATTTAGAGCTATGGTCCACACACTGTCCATTTTATAGCGCCTCCAAGGAGAGTCCTGGTCTCCTTTTTATCTTGTTTGAACCTCTAGAAGATTGACAAACCGGAAAATCCGAGGAATGCCAGGGCAAAAAGTCCAGCTACGACGAATGCTATCGGCAGCCCTTTAAAAACAGCCGGCACCCTACACAGCTCGAGCTTCTCTCTCACGCATGACATCAGGAACAACGCAATGGCAAAACCTACTCCAGCGCCCAATCCCTCTGTTATGCTCTCGAAAAGACCATAACCACTATCAACATTAATCAGCGGAACAGCCAGAATGATGCAGTTGGTAACGATTAATACCAGGTACACCCCCAACTTCTTGAACAGGTAGGGGTTAACTTTTCTCAATATGGTGTCCATGGCCTGAACAAAAATTGCTACCGTGCCGATAAACACGATAATTTTAAGGAACTGAAGTTGAAGCGCCAGCAACACATAGGTATAAAGCGCCCAGCAAAAGATTGCGCTCAAAACCATAACCACCGTGAATGTGATACCCATTCCGATGGAAGTTTCTTTCTTCTGGGAAACTCCGAAAAAGATACAAAGCCCCAGGTACTTCGTGAAAACGAAGTTATTTATGAGCATGGCCCCCAGCAGGATGGTCAACAGAATCTGAGCCTGACTCTTCTTTACAGAGAACTCCAGTTTTCCAAGGAGCTTGCCATCAGACAGAACATCTTTGGCTTCTACAGTGTATTCACTCGAAAGGTTCAATGGATCCTGAAACTTGAGGTCCACGGTTGTACGTCTGGCGTCGAGAGTGGCGGATTCCACGGGAACCTTGATATCCGGGTCTGTCTTCTGGAACACATTGTAATTGGAAGGGTTCTTTGCCCAGGAGTCATCCACCGGCGCCGAAAATGATATTGTGATTTCGGTATCTTTCTTGAATGAACCGCTAGATGAGGCCTCAGAGTAGCTCACACAGCTCAGCGTCACAAGTAGCGCTACTCCAAGCGCAAGGAATGCTCGGGATAATCGTATCTTTTTCATTTTTAGTGCGCCCCTCCCGAGGTAGGTATTTTGCCGGTTATCTTGTACTCAATCCAGTTGAATGCCGCCATAATAAATCCAATGACGAAGAAGCCTCCCGCTGGAAGTATCATGATTAGCAAGGGCCCGGAATCCAGAATCTCGAATCCGAATATTCTGCCTGTGCCGAAGAATTCTCGAATCGCTCCTGTAACAACAAGCCCAAAGAGAAAACCCAACCCCATGCCCAAGCCATCGAAGAAGGATGGAACCAGAGGCTCTCTTGAAGCAAACAATTCCAGTCGAGATATGATGATTGCAAAAACCACGATGAGTTTGACGAACAGCTCAACCTTTTTGTAAACATCAGGGGAAATGACGGGCAATATCATATCGATAACCGTCACCCAGAGGGCGATGACAATAACATAGGCCGGAATACGAATTCTCGGATGAATGTACGATCTGAAAATAGCCACGGTGCAGCTTGAAAACACTTGCACGAAAATAACCGCCAGGCCAAGCATCAACCCGTTTTCTACAGAGGTCGTTACCGCCACAGCAGGACACATACTCAAGGCCAGTCGGAAAATCGGGTTTTCCGGTATTAGGCCGTTCCAAAGAAGTTGGATGTTTCTATTCAACATGAACCTCCATTAAAACGCCACCGACAAGGATTTTTCCTTGATAGCTCCGTTAAGGATATCGAGACGGTAAACAAACTTTTTGACTGTGTCCACAACTCCAACCGTCAATGCCTTACTGGAAATTGTGGCCCCAGTGAGAGCATAGATGTTGTCATTAAGGTGTTGGTCCTTGATCTCCTTAACTTGCTGCGGGGTGAGATTTTTCTTTTTTGCTTTTTCCGGATCAAGAGCTGCAGCATATTCGGCAGGCAACGGATCCTTGATTACCGTGAGTTTCTTTAGTAACTCCAATGTCTTGCCTGTGAACTGGTTCTTGAAGAAATCCTTCTTGATTTCATCACCCAGTCCAGGATCTTCTTCCGAATATGTGATGGCGACACCGGTTACAGTAAACTGCGGATCCAGCGATACCATGAGTTTGATGAATGTCTTGAATCCCTGGGTTGAACCGGGGACAACATATCCAAGCCTCTTGTCTCCGAGGTCAGCCACATAAAGGGTCTGGGCATACGTAATTTTGGTCCCTTTTGGCAGCGCTGAAAGAATAGCGGCATCCCGGGTAGCCTTTTCATTAAGAACAGCAGCGTCAGCCTTGATTTCATAAATCTCGCCGGGTTTGCCGTTCAGGTCTATTTCTGCAAACGTGTAACGGTGATCCTTGAGTGGAAGCAGATATGCCAGGACTACCGAACCATCAGGCTTGGTAACAACATATCTCTCGACATGGTAGATTTTGAGATCGCTAGGCGCTTTTTTCTCCGGTCCATAGCCAAGTAGGGACTGAATGGTCTCCTGGTGGCCCTTTTCCTCTATTTCTCTTTTCATGTGGTCGGTTTTAGCGTAAACGAATCCCAGTATCAAAGAGGCCGCAACGCAGACTGCGGTCAAACTTGCTGCAATTTTTATAATCTCTTTCATGGATTCCTCATGAACAACTCATCGAAGAGCTATTTGGAAGCAGCGACTGGCGCAGCTTTTGGTGGAGCAAATCTCTTTGGTTGGAACCAATCGTCCAATGCCGGTGTCAGACAGTTCATCAGAAGGATCGCATAGCATACGCCTTCCGGATAACCACCCTTCACACGAATCAGAACCGTGAGAATACCCACACCAGCTCCAAATACAATCTGAGCCGACTTTAGCGTTGGGGATGTGACATAGTCGGTACACATATAAAAAGCGCCCAACATTAGGCCACCCGACAAAACATGCACTATGGGATTGCCTGATCCGATCGTCGGTCCACCGATCAGCCATGCCATGAAGGCAGCGGAACCTATCGTGGCTACCGGAATGTGCCAGGTAATAATTCCCCTGAAAATCAGGAAAAGGCCTCCAAGCAGTATCAACAGACCGGAAGTCTCTCCAATACATCCTGGCTTGAAGCCAAGAAAGAAGTTGTAATAAATGGAATCCAGTGATCCGAACTGCTGAGTCAGGGCCGACATTCCAAATTGCTTCAGGACACCCAGCGGAGTAGCGGTAGAGATCGCGTCAACACTTGAAGGACTCAGAAACACGGTAATCGGGGCTTTCGAGAGCTGTTCAGGTGGAAGCCAGGCTGTGGTAATCGCCACAGGAAAGGCCGCCTGAAGAAAAGCCCGCCCCACCAGCGCAGGGTTCCATACGTTGTAACCGATTCCGCCCATGAGCTCTTTGGCGATGAAGATGGCGGCGAACGCTCCAATGACCGGCAAGTAATAGGGAACTCCCGGTGGTATGACAAACGCCATCAACAACCCTGTCAAAACAGCGCTTCCATCACCAACAGAAACCTTACGCCCCATTATTTTCTGGCAAATAACTTCACATATCACGCATGAGATTATGCTGATAAGAGTAAGAATCAGGCTTCTCAGGCCAAAATTGTAAATGGACAACAACAGGGCAGGCGTCAAGGTTGCGGAAACGGTCCACATTATACCTGCTGTTGTGGTCCCCCTTCTTATATGCGGAGATACCGAAACTGACCATTCTGGTCTGACGTTCGGATTGGTTTGTTCTCGAGTTTCGATCGTCCGACCCTCCCGTGAAATTAGTTTTAAGTCTTAGACAATGTCGTTGACCGTTATTTGAGAAAGAGTAGCGCCCGGAATCCCCGGAATTTCCGGCGACACTGAGGCAATTTTATCCATGCTTCTTGACGGCAATTTTCGCCAGCCTGGCAAACTGAACCAATGGTCTTTTCGCCGGGCATACGTAGGCGCAGCAACCGCATTCAAAGCAGTCCATAATTCCAAATTTCGTCGTCAGATGACCCTTGTCAGCCTCAACATAAAGGGCCACTTCTTTTGGCGCCAAACCCATCGGACAGGCTTGCATGCACCAACCACAATGGATACACGGCCCAAATTCTCCCAGATCTGTCTCGGAGCTATTCAGGAACAGCACCCCGGACGTCGTTTTGGTAATGGGAACATCCAACGCAGAAATTGCAAAACCCATCATCGGGCCACCAGAAACTATCTTGATCAGGTCCCTGGTTCCACCGAGATAATTGACTACATCCTGAAGCAGAGTCCCGACTTTCAGTTTGAGGTTCGCAGGCCTGTTAATGGCTCGCCCCGAAAATGTGGCCACCTTCTCATACAGGGGTTTGTTCATGGCGCACGCTTCATATACAGAAACGGTTGTCGAGATATTCTGTACGATTACACCTACGTCAAAAGGTAGCCCGCCGCCTGGAACAGCCCTCTTGGTAAGAGAATATATCAGTTGCTTCTCAGAGCCCTGCGGATATTTTACTTGCATCCCCTGAGCGCTGATTTCAAAATCGTCCTTTTTGCTGTCCTGAGCCAAAGCCCTGGTTAGCGCATTTATGGCATCCGGCTTGTTCAGCTCTATGCCAATGACGCACTTCTTGATTCCAAGGATTTTCAGTATGATTTTGGCGCCCTCTATGACCTGATCCGTATACTCAAGCATTAGCCTGTGATCGGTGGTAAGATATGGTTCGCATTCTGCGCCGTTCAAAATCAGGGTGTCAATTTTGGCTGAAGGTGGTGGAGAAAGTTTTACGTGTGTTGGGAAGCCGGCTCCACCCAATCCTACTATGCCCCCGTCCTTGACCCTGGCCAGCAACTGTTCGCGCGAAATCTTGCGCCAATCCTCAGTTTCATAAATTCTCGGAGCGGCCTGTGGGTCCCTGTCGATGATGATTGCGTCACACCGAACCATGGTCGGATGCGGTCTGGACTCGATCGTCTTTACAACTCCGGTCACACTGCTGTGAATGGTAGCGCCCAAAGCCTTCTCAACAACGGCTATTGGCTCTCCCTCCTGAACTTCCTGTTTCTTTTTGACAAGGGGCTTGGCTGGAGCGCCAAAATGCATGGAGAGAGGGATAACAACCTGATCCGGTGGCGCCATTTCTTCGATTGCCAGATGCTCACTTAGCTCCTTATGTTCATCTGGATGAATACCGCCTTTGGGAAAAGTAAATCCTGACATGTTTCCTCATTGATTGGGCGCCGCCGATACAAGGATGCATCCCTCGCCGGAAAAACCAGGGTCTGCCCCGGCATTCCCGACGCCAGTTGACGACGAGCCCCTTTTGAATTTTGCGAAGTTTATAGAAATATAACTTCCTAAGGACTAACAGAAAACCGCGTTACCACTGTCATCAAAACTTGTAACACAGTTTAAAACCATAATATTGTAATTAGACACTGTCAAGAACTTATTGCCTGTTCATACACTATACAGAACTTCGGTTTTTATTTGAAAATGCAGCCTGTTACGCAAGGAATTCCTGATTGACAAGTCAATTTTCATCTTTTTTGACTTTTTGCGTTTGAATCTGTCGCGACCGTCACATGTTCATTTCACAGAATTTACGAATACCCGATCCAGTTCAATTTTATTTTACAGGTTTGTGAATGCAATTGATTCAAGCATACTTTTTCGCTCCCGAAGGGCATTTACGGCTTGTAAGTGGCTAACCCGCGTGAAACGGATTCTGTCTCCGGGCCTTGCCTGAGCTACCAGATCCAGGTCAGCGCTAATTACTGTGGCGATTTTCGCATAGCCCCCAACAGTCTGTTCAACAAGCAGAATTATAGGCTGACCATCCGGTGGAACCTGCACACATCCCGGCAAACTCGGTTCCGAAATTATTGTCAGTCGCGATTGATCCCTGAATGTGACTACGGAACCATCGAGACGACAACCCATCCGGTCAGTTTTCCCAGTCACGGTATATTCGGCTGAAAAGAAAGTTTCCAAACCATCATTGAAGAAATCATCCTGGGGGCCTGGCAATGATCTGAGTTTCAACTCGCCGCATAGCTCCGGCCTGAATTTCCGGTCAAGCATGCGTGAGCGGACACCGTTTGTCGGTTCAGAGGACAGGAGACGATCTCCACCCAACAGTCTCCTCCCGTTCATTCCGCCGAGCCCGGCTGCGGCAAAAGTCGAGGAGCTTCCCATAGCCCGCGGACACCAGATTCCTCCGCCAACGGCGAGATAGGCTCTCAAACCTTTTACTGCGACTCCGAATTGCACTATGTCGCCTCTCGCAAGACTTACTGTCGCCCACAAAGGCTTTTCAATTCCGTTCACCTTCAGTGGCATTTGGGCGCCTGTGACAGATATCACGCAATCAGATAATACAGCCATTTTTGGCCCGCTCAAGGTCATCTCGAGAACAGGCGCATCATCCCTGGCGCCTGTCAATCTGTTGGCAATGACACTTGAAAAACCATCCAGAGCCCCTGAAACCGGAACTCCAAACTTTCTGAAACCAAATCGCCCCCTATCCTGGATAGTGGTCATTGGACCGGGCTGGAGAATTTCTAAAATCTCCTTAACCATTTGATCTCGATATGGATTCGAACTCGATGCGATCAATGGGCCTGAATCGGATTACGTCTCCGGCCCGATATCGGAAGGGGAGTTCGTTGTCAGGAGTGAACAATTTGATGGGAGTCCGCGCTATCAATCGCCACCCGCCTGGACTGGAAACGGGATAAATCCCGGTTTGGGCGCTGGCTATGCCTACAGACCCTTCAAACACCCTGTCTCTGGGAGTTTCCAGACGTGGAGCAAAAAGTCTGTGATCCATTCCTCCGAGATAGGCAAATCCGGGGGTAAATCCCAGCATATAGACAAAGTAATCCACCGATGAATGGATCCTTATGACATCATCTGTGCTCAACCCATTGAGCTCAGCTACGAATTCCATGTCAGGGCCGAAATCTTCTCCGTAGCATACCGGTATTTCAATGAGTCGGGGCACGTTCCGAATGCACGATTGCGGCGCATAGAAATGGGATTCGACCATCTCAATCCAGTCATTGATTGATGACTTGATGGGATCATAATTGATGAGCAGGCAATTGTAGGCAGGGATGACTTCTATAAAGCCAGCGGGTGGATCCAGCTCTATCGCGTGAACAAGGTTGTGAACCAGGAGATTGGTTTCTCGATCAATACCGTCTCCAACCTGCGCCAGTAGCCCGGTATCGCCGACCATCCTGAATTTGGGCGATTTGAAAATCATTGTTCATACGACTATGTTGCAGGCCGAATTAAGACTCCCTCTCCTTCAAGTTGGCGCCTGATTTCCCTCACCAGACCAAGGGCCGATTCATTGTCACCATGGACGCATAAAGTTTCGGCTTCCAACTCTATGATAGAGCCATCCGAGGCTTTGACCCTTCCTTCAATGGCCATCATTAGAGCCCTTTGCGCGACGAGCGAAGTGTCAGACAAGACTGCATTCGGGTCGCTTCGAGGGGTCAGATTGCCACCAGGGTCATATTGCCTGTCTGGAAAGGCTTCCATGCAAACCCGTAGCCCGTGACTCGAAGCTATACTGGCCAGTTTGAATCCCTGTTGACCGGCCATGACAAACAAGGCAAGGTTCGGGTTCAACGCCGCCACAGCCTCACAGATTGCCTCCCCAACCCTTTCATCTTTCATGGCGTTCATGTAGAGGGCGCCATGAGGTTTGACATGCCGCATTTCTACGGAATTTGTAACACAGAAAGCGTTTAGGGCGCCGATCTGATATGTCAGGTATGACCGTATTTCTTCGGCGGTGCAATCCATGTGCCTTCGTCCGAACCCAACAAGGTCCGGATAACCCGGATGAGCGCCCACTGCCACCTCGTTACAAGTAGCCATACGCACGGTTTTTTCCATGACCAGGGAATCGCCGGCGTGCCAGCCACACGCAATGTTGGCGGACGAGATATACCGCATGACATCGCTGTCAAAACCCATCCTGTAGGCGCCGAAGCTCTCTCCCAGATCGCAGTTTATGTCTATAGATTTTTCAGCCATTTGCAAAAAGGACAGGGGTTAAAAACCCCCTTCGGGGTCGTTGATCCGAGAAGGTTGGCGCTGATTGACCGTGGCCAACCCGCATCCGTGTCATCCAGCTTCCAGATAAACTGTGGCCAATCACCGGCCTAGTTTTCGGCGCCGCACTTTAAAGCCTCCGCCTGAAAGTAGACTATCAGGGGCTCGATAACATCGTCAAATCTTCCTTCCATAATGGCGTCGAGTTTGTAAAGCGTCAGGCCAACCCTGTGATCCGTCACCCTGTTCTGTGGAAAATTGTAGGTGCGTATCCTCTCAGATCTATCACCGGTTCCGACCTGGTTTTTGCGCTCCTTGCTGATTTCCGAATCTCTCTCTTCTTCCATTCTTTCCAGTAAGCGGGCCTTCAGTATTTTTATGGCCTTAGCCTTGTTTTTATGCTGCGATTTTTCGTCCTGGCAGGTCACAACGATATTGGTGGGCAAGTGAGTGACACGAACGGCGGAATCTGTGGTGTTAACACTCTGTCCGCCGGGGCCTGACGATCGATAGACATCTATCTTCAAGTCCTTGGGATCTATGGTAACTTCCACATCGTCCGCTTCCGGCAGTACGGCGACTGTGATGGCGGAAGTGTGGATTCGTCCCTGAGATTCAGTGGAGGGAACTCTCTGGACACGATGAACGCCTCTTTCGTATTTCAGGCGGGAAAAAGCGCCGTGCCCACTGATTAGGACTATTATTTCCTTGAAGCCTCCTGACGCGCTTTCAGATGAAGACATCAGCTCAACCCGCCACTTGCGGGTCTCAGCGTATCGGGCATAGGCCCTGAACAAATCGGCGGCAAAAAGGGAAGCCTCTTCCCCACCCGTGCCGGCTCTTATCTCCAAAAAAACGTTCTTGTCGTCATTCGGGTCCTTGGGAAGCAACAAGACATTCAGATTGTTTTCCATTTCAATCTGTTGTTCCCGAAGAGACGCAAGATCTTCACGCGCCAATCCAACGAGCTCAGCGTCAGACTCGTTTTCAATCATCTCTTCCAGTTCTTTGACCTGTTTAAGAGTGGAAGTTAAGGACCTGTAAACCGAGATGATCTCATCCAGGCCGGACTGCTCCTTGGAGAATTTCCTCAGTTGCAGCGGATCAGAAATTACCTCAGGTTTGGCCAGTTCGTTGGAGAGTTCTTCGTACCTTTTACTTAATTCCTCTAGTTTTGCATAAGCCTGCATATATCAATATTAAGCCGAGGATTCACTTTCGGCCCAGCGCTCCTCTCTTTCCAATGTCTTTTTAAGAGCCACAATAGCAACTTCAATCTGGTCGTCTGTCGGTTCCCGGGTTGTAAGCTTCTGAAGCCAAAGCCCCGGAAGCAAAAATGTCTTTAACAGCCTGTTATCATATCTATCCCCAAGTCGGATGATCTCATAGGAAATCCCCGCAATGGGAACCAGAAGTAACATCTTCACCACGATGTAGAACGCGTTTGTGAGAATTTTGTTTCCCATCAGGTCTTTCGGAAGAAAGGGAAAAACAGCGGTAAACAGAAAAATACTCAGCATCAGCACCAATAATATGAACGCCGTTCCACAACGCGCATGAAGGGTTGGGTATTTTTTCGCGTTCTCAATAGTGAGATCGTCACCGCGCTCGTACGCATGTATGGATTTGTGCTCCGCCCCATGATACTGAAAAACGCGGCGTATATCCTTCATCAAAGAGATCAGGGCGATATAGGCTACAAAGATGCTGACTTTTATGACACCATCAATCACATGAAACCAAACGCTGCGAACACCGAGATCAACTCCGAACAAAACGCCAACCCCAATGGTGGCCAAATGCGGAATCACAACAAAAAGAAGCATTGCCCCACCAATTGCAAACGCAATGGTACCACCCAGAGCCCATGGGCCAAGCTTCTCTTCTTCCTCGCCCAACGCTTCCTGGGCGGAATACGTCAAGGCTTGAATCCCATTGTAGAGGGCTTCATATAGAACTATGCAACCGCGGAGAAACGGATTTTTCAGAATAGGCCATTTTTCCATCGGAGAACGCCATCTGTCTTCTCTTACAGACAGTTCTCCGTCAGGTCTTCTGACTACAACAGTAAAAGTCTTTGGCGCCCGCATCATTATACCTTCGATGACAGCCTGACCTCCGACCTTGATCTGCTGCGTCCCGTCACTCTTCGGGTTAGAAATTAACATGAATCCTCTACTATTTTGTTAAGGCGTTTTCACATCGATTAAATAACTTTACCAGCGTTTGTCGCTGCAATCGTCTGATGTGAGCTATGTCCGACCTTCCACGGATTTCAGCTATGCCTTCTTGGCCTTTGCCCCAGCCGGAGACTTAGCCGCTTTTTCATCTTTCTTCTTCGTCTTGGCGGGTTTCTTGCCAGTTGAAATCTGGGTGTCCCCGTATTTCTTCATGAACCTTTCAACCCGTCCAGCGCTATCTATGAGTTTCTGCTTGCCTGTAAAGAAAGGATGGCAGGACGAGCAGATTTCAATTCGGTACTCTTCCTGTAGTGAACGCGTCGGCATGTCCGCGCCGCAGGCGCACTTGAAAGATGTTTCTTTGTAGGCTGGGTGAATGCCTTTTTTCATCATAACCCTCCGAAAATAATCTTAAACAAAATATATTAACATGAACCGCCGAATATCAAAACCATTTTTTTGAGGTTCGCCGTATTATTGCCTGTTGATACATATTATAATAATAATCAGCTCGCCTTCCGTGACAAGAGCGCTCCCGGAACCATCATATACATCCGGACATTGAACCGGAATTTTCAGACAATTACACTTTCGCAAGCAATGTAAAAGAATTTCCCGGGTCTGTTGCAGGCTTACTTGTTCATAACCTGCAAGAATTCTCGATTGGAGTCTGTTTGCATGATTTTGTCCAGCAGGAATTCCATGGCGTCTACGGAATTCATATCCGCCAGCAGTTTTCTGAGCAGCCAGATTCTCTGGAGGTCCTGCTGACTCAGGAGCAGTTCCTCTTTTCTTGTGCCTGAGCGGTTAATGTCAATACATGGGAAGATCCTGCGTTCCAGCAGACGTCTGTCGAGATGGATTTCCATGTTACCAGTGCCCTTGAATTCCTCGTAGATGACTTCATCCATCTTGCTGCCGGTATCGATGAGGGCTGTAGCGATGATGGTGAGACTTCCGCCTTCTTCGATATTTCTTGCGGCGCCGAAGAATCTTTTTGGCCTATGGAGCGCGTTTGAATCAACACCACCTGAAAGAATCTTTCCGCTAGGAGGGACGACAGTGTTATGGGCCCTGGCCAGACGCGTTATACTATCGAGTAGAATTACGACATCTTTTTTGTGTTCTACTAGCCTCTTGGCCTTTTCGATAACCATGTCGGCAACCTGTACATGCCTCTGGGCCGGTTCGTCGAAGGTTGAGGAAATAACCTCGCCCTTAACCGATCTCTGCATGTCGGTAACTTCCTCGGGACGCTCATCAATCAACAGGACTATGAGATAAATCTCGGGATGATTGATGGTCAGGCTGTTTGCGATTTGCTGAAGCAGCACGGTCTTTCCGGCTTTTGGCGGGCTAACGATAAGGGCGCGTTGTCCTTTTCCTATGGGCGCTACAAGATCCATTATTCGCATGGAATATAGCGTGGGGGATATTTCCAGCTTCAGTTTCTCATCGGGATAAAGTGGCGTAAGGTTGTCAAACAGAACCTTGTCACGCACCATCTCAGGATCTTCGCCGTTAATCTGTTCGACCTTCAGGAGCGCAAAATACCTCTCGGTATCTTTTGGCGGTCTAATGTAACCGGCAATGGTGTCGCCGGTGCGCATATTGAACCGCCTGATCTGACTGGGTGAAACATAGATGTCATCTGGCCCGGGAAGGTAATTATAGTCAGGCGCTCGCAGGAAGCCAAACCCGTCCGGCAAAGTCTCAAGCACACCCTCCCCTCTTATGGGCTGTTCCTTTTCAGTGTGCTGGTGAGCCTGAAGTATGGCAAAAATAAGCTCCTGTTTACGCATACTGCTGGCGCCCTCAACTTCCAGTGAATTGGCTATGGCCAACAGTTGGCTTACCTTTTTTTCTTTTAATTCTTGAACGTCCATCGTGTCTCCTGGATATTTTTGCTGTTTATCGGTCAGTCGTATGGAAGATTATGTTATTTAGAGGTTTTTTCAGGGGAATGATCTCAGATGGGCCAATCAAACACGGAGTTTCGTCTTGCAACGGCTCCAACCCTAATGACTTTTTCCTCGGAGGAACATTAATCCTGGAACGGGATCATTTTATATTATAGCTTGAGACTAATTAATAAACGTAGCTAAGCGTGTCAAGCAATTTATTTCACATACCCATTGATCGTATCATGTTATACACGTAATATCAAACCATGGAACAAATGACACTAAATCTGTCAGACCAGAAAAGCTCAGGCCTTGATGCAATTGTAGAACATGCCGGGATACACGAGGCCCTCACAACGCTTCGATCAATAGTTGAACGACGGGGCGCCATCTGCCCGTCCCCGGTATTGATCCATGGAATCCAGGGGTCAGGCAAGACAACTTTAATCAAGGCGTTTCTCGGTTCCGTAAAAGCGTCCGCCAACGCGACTCCCAATAAAATATTGTTAGTTGAGCCTCAGATTGACTCGAACCGCTTTCCCCTCCTGGAAAACCTGGATCGCGTGAATGACGGTTCACTGTTTGACATGGAGCTGCTGGTCATAGAGGATATCCATAAAATATCGGGTGATGATTCTTACAGTTACTGGAACATCTATAACAAAATGAATCGAAATAACGGAATCATGGTAATGACATCCAGATTTCCCCCATCACTTATGTTCGAGGGGAATGAACACCTGAGATCACGCCTCTTATCAGGTCTGGTAATAAGTATAACGCCGCCGGATGATTCCGTGAAGTTGCTCATCCTTGACCAGATGGCCAGGCTGCGGGGATTCAGGTTGAGTCATGATGTCATTACATATCTGTTGAGAAGAAAATCGCGAAATCTTAAGGAGCTCGACCGAATAGTCGCCTCGCTGGATTCTGAGTCTCTTGTGTTGAAACGGCGAATTACCATCCCGTTGATAAGGGACTTGGAGCAACGTGGATTAATTTAAGGGGAATACGCTGGCTTGAGGTCAATAATCCTAAGGAAGAACGACAGAGGTGAAGCTGACGAACTGGTGACCTTTTTTAGCCGTGATTGCGGCTGGATGACAGGCATAGCCAAGAATTCCAAGAAAAGCCGGGTCCGTTTTGGTGGCAATCTTGAGCCATACACCATCGTGGACCTGAATCTGAGGCACAGGAAGAGGGATGATTTTGTCTGGATTGACGACGCCACGATTCTCAGGGCGTTTACAAGCATAAGGCTCAATGTGGAATCTTTTGCAAGGGCTTCCTATTTTCTTGAGATAACCTCTATTTTTTCCCCAGAGTCCTCTCCGGATGAAATACTTTTCGATTTCATGGAGGATTTCCTTTCGCAGCTTGATTCGTCCAGACTCAATCCATCCTTGTTAATGCTTCAGGAAATTGAGTTGCTGGGATTGCTCGGCTATTCTCCAACCCTGAATGTGTGCCCGATATGTTCAAAATCTTTCGGCGTTAATGAAGGCGGGGTGTTTGGTCTGGATTCTGGCGGAGTCTGTCATGCGTCCTGTTCCACAAACAGGATAGATCAGCAACTGGCCCTGTCACCAGACACGCTGACCCTCCTGAGAAAGGCGTCTGAACTGGAGAAGAGCCTGAGAAACAGATTGAGGCTAAACTCCAAAGGTCAGACTGAGTTGAGAAAGGCGCTGTCGAGTTTTGTGCGATGGTTACGCGGCGCTGACATAAAATCTCTCCGGTTCATGGAAACAATGGGAATGGTCTACCCTCTCGAAAATGAAAACATCTTCTGACTCAAGTTGTGGTTTATCATCTCGTGGCGGTTCCCTGTGGAGTTCCTCCAAAAGTTCCGCTAATTATCCTGTCTATGCTGGTCACAAAATTTTCGCTGTCAACACCAGCAGCCCTTTCCATGGCATAAAGCTTGTTGGCGAGGTTGGCCGAATGGGTTTTCAGTCTCTCAATTTCACGGTCAGACGAAACGGCTTCATTGGTAAGCTTTTCCAATTGCGTGGTTGCCGAAGCCAGACGATCCTGAGAAAGCTGAATCTCCTGCTTCAATGCGGCTGTCTCCTGTGCGCCTCTCTCAGCAGCGTCCTTAAAAGACGCCAAATGAGAGCTCATGTTGGAAAGCTCGTTTTTTAGCCTGTTGGCTTCTGTTTCCGCAGCGCTCTTCAATTGAGCCGCGTCTGAATATGCTTTTTTCAGGGTTACAACTAGTTCGTCCTTTTCAGCGACATCTTGTTTCAGATCATTTACCTGACTCGACAGCTTCTTAAGCTCTGCACTCATTTGTTCAACTTGGGTGTTTCTTTGAGCGGATAGATTGTCATATTGTTCAGTCGCCTCGCTGACAGTCTCCTTTAGTCTGGATACTTCGGCAGAAAGAGTCTGGGTCCGACCGAGCGCAGTCGCCAACTCCCCTTCTTTCCCCCGCAGTTCCTTAGTAATCTTTTCCAGCCTGGCGTTTAGCTGTTCGGCCTTGAACTCAGCCAAGGCCTTTGCTCCCATTAGCGCCACCCTGCTCTGACTATCAAATCCTGCGGAGGAACCCGCAGAAGACTGATCAGGCTTTGATACGCCGGCCGAAGACTGTCTTTCGATTTCATCCAGTTTGGAGGTAAGGGACTGAATCTGATCATCCAGACTCCTGTTCAGGTCTGTCTGAGCTTCCAGTTCCTTGCGCGCACCGTCCAAATCTGATCGCAGACTTGAAATCAATTGCTGGTATTGCTCCGTCGCGGATCCGGATTTATCGCTGGATCCGCACCCATAAATTATTGGGGAAACCAATATCACTATGGCAATAGCGTATCTAAGACGGTTCATTGTTATTTCTCCCAATTTGTTAGGTTATGAAATCAAACACATGATACATATCAAAATATAAACCAAATATGCTTTATTATAAAGATATTATAAGTAATAAGTCAATATAATTATAAGTAATATTCGTAACATTCGGCTAACGTGAAGAGGTTTATATATTCGTCATGATTTTACATATCCTGGAAAAGACTTTATTCACCATGATGAACATCCTGAGAGAATGAGAGGATATGCGAATGGTTCGACTTGACAATGACATGGGAATTTTGGTATCTGAATTTATCCACGCAGATTTCGTCATTCCACTTAATGCGTCATTAAATATATGATTTTTTTTGGTGACAGTCAGTATTCCGAACATTTATCCTGATGTTCGATTCTAGTAAGATACTATTTCAGTAGGTATTACTACGCGTCAGCCCACTGAAATGCCAAAATCCATATCAGGTTCTCCGCCATGAATTTTATTCACCATTTCTATCGCAAAGGGGTTAAGTATGTCCTTGAATTTTGATCTTCCCAAAGATGCTGAACTCACACGTAAGGTAGTTCGTGAATTTGCCGAGAAGGAAATAGCTCCGATAGCTCAGGAGCTTGATGACAAGGAAGAGTTTTCTTACAGCCTCACGAAAAAAATGGGCGAGCTGGATTTTTTTGGCCCGTTTGTTTCTGAGGAATATGGGGGAAGCGACGTTGGTTATCTCAACTACATCATAATGGTTGAAGAAATAGCCCGTATAGATGGTTCCCAGGCTGCAACCATAGCGGCTGGAAACTCCTTGGGCGTATTTCCCATTTTTGCATTTGGGACGGAAGAGCAAAAGAAGAAGTGGTTACCTGATTTATGTAAGGGGAAGATACTGGCGTCGTTTGGTCTGACAGAACCTGATGCGGGTTCAGACGCTGGGGCATCCCAGACATCGGCTGTCCTTGACGGCAACGAATGGGTTATCAACGGCAGCAAAATATTTATCACCAACTCCACCACAGACATTAGCGCTGTTTGCGTCGTTCAGTGTATCACCGACTCTTCAGATCCCAAGAAACCGGAGATTAGCTGTATTCTGGTTGAGAATGGAACCAGGGGCTTCACTGCGGAAACCATGCATGGAAAAATGTGTTGGCGCTCCTCGAACACCGGGCAGTTGACTTTTCAGGACTGCAGGGTTCCGAAAGAGAATTTGCTTGGAGCTAGAGGTGAGGGATTTCACCAGATGCTCAAGACCCTGGACGGAGGCAGGCTATCCATAGGCGCAATGGGGCTTGGTGGGGCTCAGGGTAGTTTTGAACTAGCCCTTGATTATTCCAGGAAGCGAAAACAGTTTGGCAGGCCTATTGGCGCATTTCAGGTCAACGCATTTAAACTGGCGGACATGGCCACAGAGATAGAGATGGCCCGTCTGCTTCTGTATAAGGCTTGCTGGATGAAGGATAACAACAAGCTTACCCCCAAATACGGGGCCATGGCAAAGCTGGTATGTTCCGAAACCTATTACCGGGCGGCCAATCACGCTGTTCAAATGCATGGCGGTTATGGGCTGATGAAGGATTACGCGGTGGAAAGGCATTATAGAAACCAGAAGCTGCTTGATATCGGCGAAGGCACATCAGAAGTTCAAAGAATAGTAATAGCGCGAAACATAGGCGCCCCAGGCAGATCTATGTAACAATGTGTCCCACGTTAAACAACAGGTTGTTTGCAACTCCCACACAGAGAGGTCTATTAGATGGAATCCGATCAAACAAAAACCTCATACAATACTTTTCGGGAAGCAATTGATGATTACGGTGATGACAAGGGACATGATCTGTTGACTGACCCGACCAGTGTCGCTGAAATCACCACAAAAGCTGCAAAGGATCAGTCAGTAACTCACGGGGTGAAGCTGAAGGAAATCAGGGAATCTCACGGTTTCACAGTAGAGGAGTTGGCCCAGAAAAGCGGATTGAACGCTGACTCGCTGAAACTCATGGAAGCCGGTGAAATACTTCTGCCATTAGGTCAACTGATAAAACTGAGCAAGGCTCTGTCTCTAAAGATGTCCGATGTAATCGCTACCGGAACTGAATCTTTCACAATAGTGAGGGCTGACGAGCGGCAGTCTGTGACAAGACTGGGGGCATCCAAGCAGGCCAGGCGTGGTTATGAATATGAATCTTTGGCGCCAGGCAAAAAGGATCGCCTTATAGAGCCTTTTATTGTGACGCTACACCCGTCCGATGACGATGACAAATCGAGCCATGACGGACAGGAGTTCATTTTCGTTCTGGATGGTGAGATGGAGGCGTTCGTAGACGACCATAACGCCGTTTTGAAACCGGGTGACGCCATTTATTATGATTCGACAAGCATACATCTGGTGAGAGCCTATGGTGACAAACCGGCTCGTATTCTTGCCATCATAATGAGTTAGAATCGCGTGTTATGATGCAGGCTTGACTTTGATACGGTCCCTGTCCGGTGACATACCGGGGGGCGGCGCCATGTTTCTCAAATGTTGCCACAACGTCAGACATGGCGCGTCAACAGGGACTCCTCAAATTCTTTACATTTGGCCTAGGGGTTTTCCGTCATGACTATTCTTGAACCGGCAAACGTTCCGCTTCTTGGAATTCCAGCGCCTACCATAGCCCTCATTATAATATTGGGGTCAATCGCCTTTTTCACTTATGTGATGTGGAAACGCATCGATCTATTGAAGAGGTGCGCTCCGGATCCTCGTTTTTCAGATGTTTCAGAGCGCATAAAAATGACGCTTCTTTATGGTTTTGGACAGTTGCGCCAGCCTCGTTATTTTGGCGCCGGATTACTGCATATACTGTTGTTCGCCGGCTTCATGATTCTGTCACTGAGATCGTTGACATTGATTGGCAGGGGTTTTTCGGCGGAATTCCATTTACCGTTCATGACAGGCGCAATAGCGTTTGGATATGACGCCATCAAGGATTACACCGTCCTGGTGGTTCTTGGTGTCTGCCTGATAGCTATTGCGAGACGCGCAATATGGCAACCGGCAAGATATGCTCACCCGGGAACTCACGGTCACGAAGGCGAGGCGTTTATCATCCTTGGTCTTGTTTGCTCTCTGATGATTACGGACATGGTTTACGACGGCAGCGCCTTTATACCTCATCCTGAACCGTGGTATTTCTTTCCGGCCTCAGCCCTGGCCGCATCCTTTATGAAATCTGCGTCCCCAGACACCCTGAATAGTCTTCATATAGGAGGTTATTGGGCTCATATTCTTTTCTTTTTCGGACTACTCAATTACTTGCCGATATCAAAACATTTCCACGTGATCACCGCCATACCGAACGTATATTTCTCCAACCTGAAACATGGCGCCATCAAGCCTGTCCGATACGGCGTTTCTGACTGGATGGAACTTGAACAGTGCGGCGTAAACGACCTCACGGGTTTCACATGGAAACATGTGCTGGACTTTTATTCCTGCGCCGACTGTGGAAGATGCTCGGACAATTGTCCGGCCAATATTGTGGGCCGGGCCCTGTCCCCCAAAATGATCAGCATCAAGGCCAGAGACTACGCTTATCAGAAATATCCGATATTTGGATCGCCGAAAGATTTTGGCGCAAAGAAACTGGTTGGGGACATCATAACAGAAGAAGAAATCTGGGCATGCACCACCTGCGGCGCATGTGAACGGGAATGTCCCATTTTTATTGAATATATTGACAAGATTGTTGATATGAGACGATACCTTCTGGAACAGGGAGCATTGCCGCAATCCCTCCAAAAGCCTCTCCAGCAAATCAAGAAGAAGGGGAACGCCTATGGCGCTGTCAAGGGTAAGAGAGCGGCGTGGTCCAAAGACATCGAAGGCGTCGAGGTGAGGGAACTAAAAAAGGGAGACACGGCTGATCTGTTGTTTTTTGTAGATAGCTGCGGCTCCTTTGATCCCAGGATTCAGGAGATTTCAAAGAGTTTTGCCAGGATTCTTGGCCGGACGTCCTGCGATTTCGGCATACTCGGGCAGGATGAAAACGACTCTGGTAATGAAGTCAGGCGCATAGGTGAAGAGGGCCTTTTTGAGCAGGTTTCGGAAAAGAACATTGAGGCTTTTGAGTCTCGAAATTTCCGACAGATAGTGACCTATGACCCGCATGCCTTCAACGTGATCAGGAACGACTATCCCAAGAAGTTCCCCATAATTCATTCCAGTCAACTCCTGTCCCGGCTGGTCAGGGACAAAATGCTTAAATTTTCGGGCGACTATATTGGGGGTCGTCTGGTAACATATCATGACCCGTGTTACCTCGGACGTCACAACAACATTTATGATGATCCGCGTTTTGTAATCAACAGTATCCCCGGGCTGAGATTCAGAGAAATGGAGCGCTGCTGTTCGAGGAGTTTTTGTTGCAGTGGGGGTGGCATCATGTTGTGGTATGAAAATGAGCAAGAGACTCAAAGGATGGGCGAAAAGAGAGTTCGAATGGCTCAGGAGATTGGAGCTCAGGTCATTGTAACGGCCTGCCCGTTCTGTCTCATCAATGTGGAGGACGCCATCAAGACGACCGGAAATGAAGGCAGGATAGAAGTGATAGACCTCGTAGAACTGGCGGATCGCTCAATGTCCTAGCGACTTCTGATTCAGGAGCGTTCATGGACGAGCAATTGGTTATATGATTCGGAGGATTCATGAAGATCATTACATGCATGAAATGGATACCAGACACGTCAGAGGCTGAATTATCCATAGCCTCAGGTGGCAAAGACATCAAGAAGGACGATCTGGATTATGACCTTAACGACTGGGACCGGTTTGCCATTGAAGAGGCAGTCCAATTGAAAGAAAAGTACGACGGCGAGGTCACAGCCATCAGTGTCGCTCCGGAAGATGCTGAGGAGATGCTCAGGGAGTGTCTGGCCAGGGGAGCCGATGAGGCTTTCCAGATTTGGAACGACGCGTTCGAGGGATCCGATGGATTCGTGATCGCCAGGGCGCTTGCGGAATTCATCAGGAAACGGCCTTTCGATATAATAGTCACTGGAACCCTGGCAGAGGATGATGGCGGTGGACAGGTCGGCGGCATGCTAGGGGCCATGCTTGGAGTTCCCAGCGCAACACTCGTGTCCCGTATTGAAATAGCCGATGGTAAGGCCAGGTTCAGGAGAGAGCTTGAAGGCGGTCTTTATGAAAACATTGAGATGGAACTTCCTGCGGTAATATCGGTCGCTACAGGATTGAACGAGCCCAGATTTGTCTCTATTCGCGCCGTTCGAAAAGTGGCTTCAATAGATATTCCAACTGTCGACCTTGATGAGCTCGGTCTCGATGAAAGTCAGGTAGGACACTCCGGATCCAGAATATCCGTAGAAAAAGTTTTCTTGCCGCCCGAAGGTGAAGGCGCCGAAATCATAAAAGGATCGACTGAGGAAGCGGCTGCAAGGTTGGCTGAGATACTGAAGGAAAAGGGGGTTCTCTAACGATGAAGAATATTTATGTGCTAGCCGAACATCGAAAAGGAACTCTTCGGGACACCACATGGGAAGCCCTCGCTGCCGCCAGAACTCTGGCCCCTCAGTTTGGCGCTGAAATTACATGCATATTGTTGAGTAATGACGCCTCGACCATTTCTGACAGGCTCGTCCAGGAGTTTTCAAAAGTCATAGCGATAGAAGATCCCTCATTGGAGACCTTCAACTCAGACGCCTGCATAAAATGTCTGGTCTCGATTCTAGGGGACAAGTCGGATTACCTTTTGCTAATGGGCAATTCGAATTCAGTCATAGAACTGGCCCCAGGATTGTCAATCACATTGGATGCAGCCCTGGCCACCGACTGTTTTGGGTTTGACGTCGTTGATGGCGCTTTGTGCGCCCTGAGACAAATCTACAGTTACAAGGTTAACGCTCTGGTTTCATTCAAGGGGGCCGCAAAAATGGTTGCAACCCTGAGAAGTGGAAGTTTTCCATTCACTCCGACAGCACAGGCCGGCGGCAGTGTGGAGAAAATGGAATCGCCCCTGAAGTCAGAAAAGTTGCGAAAAGTTTTTGTGTCCTATGAGGAAGCAGAAAAAGGCGACGTGGACATTTCTACGGCAGAAATCATTGTATCTGTTGGAAGAGGCATTGGGGACGAACCCGACATGGATGTTTACCAGTCTTTGGCTGATACCGTTGGTGGAGTGCTGGCCTGTTCCAGACCTATCGTGGACAAGAACCTCCTGCCCAAATACCATCAGGTTGGGACATCAGGAATTGAGGTTAAGCCAAAAATATATCTTGCTCTCGGCATTAGCGGCGCGTTTCAGCATGTGGGTGGAATCAAGGGCTCACCGTTGATAATCGCGGTTAACAAGGACGCACGCGCCCCCATATTCAGGGTCGCTCAGTACGGCGTAGTTGCAGACATCAATGACATGGTTCCCGCCCTTGAGGAAAAAATAAAGGAAATTAAAGGGTAGCCATCCATTCCGAGCTATGGGCGATGTATGCAACTCGCTAATCTCTTCCCTATGATCAGAGGTGTTTCACGAACACCTCATTGATCAACCTCAACCACGACCAGGACGTTTAGGTCCTTTGGGGGACGCGATCAGAGAATAGACCATCCATATAACCAGGAAAAAAAAGCCCATTGCCAGTAAACCGGAAATTTCCATCGTTTTCTCCAAAGTCCTGCTTTTGCTCTAACGCCCCAATGATAGTCTCATCGGGGCTTTTTTGACATTGACATAAATCAAATGTATTGAAAAAAATTCATGGATGATTAAAACCTCCCATGACCAACAATTTTTCGAGAGATAGGGAGATCACATGCCGTCAGATTATGACGCAATTTTAGAATCTGCAAACTATATAAGAGCTGGAATCAGGGCGCAACCCAAAATTGCCATGATACTTGGAACCGGTCTGGGCGGGCTCGCCGAAAAAATTGACGTGGATTCGGCAATTCCATACGGTGACATCCCTCATTTCAGGTTACCCACTGTTCAGGATCATCAGGGCCGATTGCTTATTGGCCGGCTGTCGCAACAACCCGTCGTGGCCATGCAGGGACGACTTCACTACTATGAAGGTTACTCATTGTATGAGGTGACTTTTCCGGTGAGAGTCCTCAGGGAACTGGGCGCCGAAGTATTGATAATAAGTAGCGCTGCTGGGGGCCTGAATCCAATTTACAAGCCCGGCGACGTCATGTTGGTTGAGGATCATATCAACCTGACAAACCAAAATCCTCTGCGGGGTCTTTCAGATCAGAGGCTTGGGGACAGATTTCCCGACATGAGCCAGCCTTATGACAAAAAACTGCTCGAATTAGCGGAATCTGCGGCTCTCGAGCGTAAAATCAGGCTTCACAGAGGAGTCTACGTATGCGTATCGGGACCGAGTCTGGAGACAAGGGCTGAAACGAGAATGCTGAAACTCCTTGGCGCAAACTGTGTGGGAATGAGCACCGTTCCGGAGGTAATCACTGGTGTGCAGGCCGGATTCCGCATATTGGTTCTGGCTGCGATAACAAATGTTAACATTCCCGATTGCATGGAAGTCATATCTCTGGGTCAGGTGATTGCGAACGCCAGGGTTGCCGAAAAGAAGATAGAAACCATCATTGAGGAGGTAGTTAGCAGACTTGATTGATCAAACTACCCAACCTGGCCACGGGAATGTCTTCGGGAATACCAGGATAGCGTTGAAGAACGGTTTGATCCTGACGCATCCTGGCGCCTCCACGGTTCAGAAACACAAGTTTACACTGTTTGACAACCATCTGCTTAGCGTTGTCAATTCGGAACCGGATCAGGGCGCGGAATATGACATGGTTGTTGATTGCTCCGGTTGCCTTATAATGCCCGGGTTTGTCAACTGCCATAACCACACCCCAATGAGTTTGTTGAGGGGACTTTGTGATGACCTGCCCCTGGATCAATGGCTGAACAATTACATATTTCCTGCAGAAGCAAAGTTCGTCTCACCGGATTTTGTTTACACTGGCGCCATGTTGTCAATGGCTGAAATGCTTCTGTCAGGAACCACGACCGTGGCCGATGGATATTTTTTTATGGAGAACGTCGCCAGGGCAGCCATCGATATTGGAATGCGAACCATAGCCGCCCAGGGTGTTCTCGATGTGGTCACTCCCGATGCCTCTGAAGGAAAACACTGGGAAAAACGCGTAAACGAGTTTCTGGAGAACTTCCCGTCAACTCCTATTACCCAGCCAGCTCTTTTTTGTCATTCCCCCTATCTGTGCAGCGAACGGACTTATGTCAAAACCCAGCGTATTGCTTCGGATAACAACATGTTTCTGTTTTCGCACGTTTCCGAAACGGCTTTGGAGGTACAGAACTGCCTGAGTCAAAACGGATTGAGACCATTTGAATGGTTGACGCGGATAGGAATCCTGAGCGCTAATTTTATCGCTGTCCATGCGGTCCACGTAGACGACCACGAACGAGAACTGATAAGGCGACACAATGCCGGAATAGTCCATTGTCCGAGGAGCAACATGAAATTGTCCTCCGGGCTGGGGCATATTAAAAAGCTCCATGATATGGGCATAAGGGTTTCACTGGGCACAGATGGTCCTTCGAGCAACAACAATCTGGATATGCTTGAGGAGGCTCGGGTGGCGGCCCTGGCTTCAAAGGTAGTCGGCGTCGGTAGTGACGCTATGGGAGCTCAAACATCCCTCTTTCTGGCTACACAGGGAGGGGCGGAAGTTTTAGGGATGGAAAAAGTGACAGGTTCCCTTGAAGTTGGCAAACATGCTGATGTGATTGTAATTGACCTGGATTCACCCCATCTGAACCCCGTATATGACCCTGATTCCACTCTTGTTTATTCTGCCCGGGGTTCAGATGTAAGAGACGTTTTTGTTCATGGTAAACAGGTAGTTCGCGACCGAAAAATCACCACGGTTGATCTGGACGCTATCATGAAAAAAGCAAATGGATTATCATGTGAAATTTCGCGAAACTTGGGTGTCGGTTTTTGGGGAGAGAAGTAAATAATGTCAAACAAGATTACATACAGAGACGCTGGCGTAGATGTTGATCTGGCCGAGAAGGCCATAAACTCGTTATCCGGCAGGATTAGGGCTACTTTTCGGCCTGAAGTCATCGGAAAAATGGGGGGATTCGCAGCCCTGTTCAGACCGGATTGGGGGTCTTGTTCTGATCCGGTGCTTGTTTCAGCCACAGATGGAGTCGGGACAAAATTGAAACTTGCATTCATGACGGGTATTCACGACACAGTGGGGATAGACCTGGTTGCAATGAATGTGAACGACCTGATAGTAATGGGCGCAGAACCTCTCTTCTTTCTGGACTACTTTGCGACAGGAAAGCTGGAGCCACACATTTTAGAGGCCGTTGTTTCGGGAATTGCAAGTGGTTGCGAGCAGGCGGGATGCTCTCTCATCGGAGGCGAAACTGCTGAGATGCCGGATTTTTATTCTCCGGGCGAGTATGACCTGGCGGGTTTTTGTGTGGGAATGGTCGATAAACCAAAATTGATTGACGGATCTTCCATTGAGGCTGGTGATGTGATCATTGGCATGGCGTCATCCGGTCTGCACAGCAATGGTTTCAGCCTGGTCAGGAAACTGGTTTTTGGCTCAGGCGCCTATTCCATCGAGTCCATTCCAGCAGATTTTGACAAACCTCTGGGACAGGAATTGCTAACCCCAACCAGAATTTACGTCAAACCAATTTTATCATTGATCAAAACTGTTAAGGTTAGAGGTCTGGCTCACATCACAGGTGGAGGTTTTACCGGAAATATTCCTCGAATTCTCCCACCTCACAGTAGCGTCAGGATAATATCCGGTTCATGGCCCACTCCAGGTATTTTCAGTTTCCTCCAGCATCTTGGTTCACTGGAAGATTCCGACATGTTCGAAACTTTCAACATGGGCATAGGAATGATCGCCATAGTAAAGTCTTCAGATGCAGCCAACGCAGTGAGCGTGCTTGAACGGAATGGCGTATCTGGGAGGATAATCGGTGAGGTGGTAAGTTCGGACGTTCAAAAGGAACGCGTGCTTTTTGTAAAATGAATTCTTTCGATCAGACTGTTTAATATAATTACATGACCAACCAATTGTTAAGAAACCTTGTGAACAGGGAATGTCCCAGGCTTGCCGAATTCGTGTCAGGTCTGCCCTCAGGGATTGCTGAAATTCTTTTTGGAATCATTGGTGATTCACTAAACCCTTCTGTGCTAACCAATCGAATTGAAGACATTCTCGTTGAAGGAAATCAGGACAACCTGTCTGAAATAGTTCAGGATCCACTATTATTTGAGGTCTTTGTTCGCACCGTTGCCGGTTCCAGTTTTCTTTCCTCCACAATTCGCAGGTCTCCACACCTCCTGGAAGATGTTTTTGTCAATAGAGGCTGTTTCCACCACAAGAACCTCCTTCAGAAGGAACTGGAACTTGAACCGCTTATTTCCCCATCTGTCAGGCCGGTCGATTTTGATGGAATGTTGCGCCAATACAAGGAAAAAGAATTTCTTAGAATAGGCGCTCGCGATCTGTCCGGCTTGGCGGATGTGACTGAAATCATGTCTGAGCTTTCAGAACTCGCCTGCGCTGTGATTCATACGGCATTGGAATACCACTTTGGAAGACTTGTGCTGAGGCATGGATCCCCACAGGGGCTGAATGGTCTCAGAGGCATAGTGGCCCTGGCAATGGGAAAGCTTTCCGGCGGTGAACTCAATTTTTCCTCTGACATTGATCTGATTTTCCTTCGTACGCCCGAAGAAGGATGGACAGACGGGGAATCAAAGGTGTCAGTTGGAAAATTTTACGAGTCGCTGGTACGATCTGTGACAAAGTCGTTGTCCGAAGTAACCGAAGATGGTTTTGTATTCCGGGTTGACTTGCGATTACGCCCTGAAGGTGAGAAAGGGGAACTGGTTCCGTCGGTTTCAAATGCGCTGGATTACTATCTGGCTTGGGGAAGAACCTGGGAAAGGGCAGCTCTGATGAAATCGCTTCCTGTCGCGGGTGATAAGGATGCCGGGAATGAATTTCTCAAGGATCTGGAACCATTTATTTATAGAAAGCACCTGGATTATTCGACTCTCGATGATATGCGTGATATGAAGGCCCGCATCGAGTCGCAGCTTAAATTGAAACCAGGCGTCAATATAAAGCTTGGCCAGGGCGGAATAAGGGAAATCGAATTCTTTGTCCAGGCCCTTCAGTTAATCAACGCTGGACGAACCCCCAGGGTCAGATCCAGATCCACAATTGAGTCTCTCAATCTCCTGGTCGAGTCCGGATTACTTGAACCAAAGACTGCAAACTCGCTTAAAGAGGCCTACCTCTATTTCAGGAAAACCGAACATCGTATTCAAATCAACAAGCAACTGCAAACACATGAACTTCCCAAGTCAAAAGAGGAAATGGAAGACCTCGCTTTTAGAATGGGGTACAGGACCAGACCACTTGAAGAATTTATGTTCGACCTGGAAAGCCATAGAAAAATTGTGGAAGAACTGTTTTCAGGACTCTTCAGAGTTGCTGGTGATGGCCCAAAGCATATCGCTTCTTCATCCAGTCGAAAAATTGTTGATCTGATTGATGATGAGACAAACTGTGTTGGTCTGTTAAAAGAGGCCGGGTTTACGAATACATTACGATCCTTCAACATAATCCGGAAACTTGTCAGGCCGGGATCACACCTGACTGCCCATGAGAAAAACAGTTCATTGATGTTAAGACTTGCGCCGCTTTTTATTGACGAGATTTTGAAATCTCCAGATCCTGACCGGACGCTCGTGGCCCTGGACAACTTCGTGAGTTCCCTCAAGGCCGGTCCCGCCTATTATTCCACTTTCATTGAAAATCCGGCGACTACCAGTTTCCTGATAAAAATACTCGGCGAAAGCAAATTGTTTACAGACCTTCTGACCAGGCATCCGCAGGCCATTGATTCGCTCATTTCCAAAGGCATGGACGATGGTCACAAGCGTCTGGACCAGTTGGAATCATTATTTTTTGAAAGACTGGCGTACTCGGATGATTTTGAAGATCAGCTAAACCTCCTGAGGCGCTTTAAAAACGAACAGATGCTTTTGATTGGCGTAAGGCATCTGACGGAAGATACGAAATCGACAGTTGTCAGGAGGAAAATATCCGATCTGGCTGAGGTTTGTCTCACAGGCGCCGCTGAAATCGCCAACCGGGAAATGGCCAGGAAGTTCGGAACCATTGGCTCTGTCGATGCCTTGCCATTCGTAACAATCGGGATGGGCAAGCTCGGTGGACAGGAGATGACGTATCTATCTGATCTGGATGTTATTTTTGTTTATGAGGCGCCATTATCCCAGATAGGAAAGCTTGCAGCGCATGACTGGTTTAGCCGTTTTGCCGGTAGAATAATATCGGTATTGAACATGCATACGTCCGAGGGGATTGTGTTTCAGATTGACACTAGGCTTAGGCCTTCAGGAAACAAAGGCGCCCTTGTCACATCTCTGGAGTCCTTTGCCGAATACCACAAGAATACCTCGGCGTTGTGGGAAAAGCAGGCGCTTATAAGAGCCAGACCGGTTTTTGGTCCAGACACCCTATCCGAAAAGATATTAAATATTACAAGGGATTGCGTAATGCGCACCCCGGTTTCCATGGATGATTTAAGGGAAATTGACCGATTACGCAAGAGAATGCAGTATGAACTGGCTTTGGAGGATTCGATCAATGTGGATCTAAAAACCGGCGAAGGCGGGCTGGTTGATGTTGAGTTCTTTGTTCAGGCTAAAATTTTGATGCATAGTCATGACAAACCACAAATTATCAGGACCAATACCCTTGACGCCCTATATCAGCTAGAGCGCGCTCACCTCATTGATTACAGGACCTTCGAAATTCTCGATAGTGGTTACAGGTTTCTGAGCGACCTTGAAGACAAGATCAGAATCATGGAAGAAAAAAGTGTTGATCGTATGCCGCTCACAGGCGAAAAACTCAAGGGACTTGCTCAAAGGTTGGGCTATAGGTCCGGTAGTCAGGAAACCCTGGTTCAGCAATATTTCAGGGTTTCTTACGAGATCAGAAAAATATACAACTCACTTTTTGATCTTGCATGATTTGCATCGTTCATCAAAACTCATTCCCTGTGATTATCCCTGACCCTTGCAAACTTCGAAGGGGGCTATTTTGAACAAATTGATACGGTCTCTGGGGCTTTATTGCAAAGAACACCTGCTGTCAGAGAAATTTCTTGTTTGCCCATCACTGCGAAACGGTCAGACATGGCTGGATAGAACGGCTTTACTTCAAAATCCGGTGATTAATGTCCGACTTCGGACTTTAAAGGGCCTCGCTTTTGAACTTGCAGACAATCATCTTCGTGAAAACAACCTGAAACCCATCAACCAGAGCCAGGCTCTCATCATGATGAATGAGGTAATGTCCAGACTTGGGACGTTTGAAACATCATATTTTTCAGGGGCCCGGGTCAGTATCAGTTTGATTTCGGGATTGATCCATACAATTGAAACTATCAGGCTAGCCGGCCTGACTGCTGAAAAAATCAAGCCCGAAGATTTTGATGTATTAGAAAAAGGCAAGAACATACAATTCGTTCTGGCCGAATATGAGAATGCCTTGAAACGCGTAGGCATGGTCGACTATGCGGACATATTGAAACTGGCCATACAACAGACTGCAGAAAAGTTTCAGGCTTCGGCTGATCGGTTCATACTGTTTCCTGATGACACCGACAACACAAGACTTGAAAAGGATTTCTTAAACGCTGTTCCTCCGGAGTCGCTGCTGATTCTTGAAACAGACACTCGGGAAACTCGAATCTCTGAGGGCGTCAAATCCGATAGCGATCTTCTGGTTCATTTCATGGATCCATCTGCAGCTCCCAGCGCACAGGGGGATGGAACCGCCGAAATCTTTCAGGCGCTAGGGCCATCAAATGAAATCCGCGAAGTGTTTCGCAGGATTTTGAACCCCGGGAACACCGATGTCTCGAAATCCGCAATACCTTTCGATCATATAGAAATCCTTCATACAGATTTTGAAACTTATGTTCCCGCGATTTATCAGACTCTCAGTTCATTAATGATGTCCATCGACCCTGACTTTGAAACATTGCCGGTGGCATTCGCCGAAGGTATTCCCGTCCGGTTTTCCCGTCCGGCAAGGGCCCTAAACGCCTGGCTAGGGTGGATAGAGAATGATTATCCCCAAACGCTCCTGGTCGACATGATATCGGACGGTCTTTTAGGATGGGAAAGATCAGATGTCGTACTGTCCAACAGCGATATTGCCCAAACCCTCAGAAAATTCAGGATCGTTTCCGGTTTGGACAGATCAATCCAGATTCCACGAGCTCGTCTTGAGGAACTAAAAAAAATGGCAGGTCATTCCCCGGACGAGGACTATTTTGTTCCAAATTCAAACTCTGCTCAACACTACGGCATAAACCATGAGATCAACTGCCTGGAGAAACTCTTATCAATCCTGGAGAAGCTGGGGGAATGCTCCCAAATGGAGGGTTTGCCTGCTAAAAAACAGTTAATTAATTCTGTGACATTTCTCAGGACTTGCGCCGGATCAGACAATGAAATGGATAATTACGCTCTCAAGGCTCTACTGATAAATCTGGAAGAGCTACGGGAAGCGCTTGTTTCAACTGACTCATCCATTGATATGGATGTTCCTGCCTGGATTTCCGGCCTGACTGACAGGGTCAGAATCATGGGAACCGGCCCCAGACCAGGAATGATTTATGTGGATAACATTTACTCGGGCGGACATTCCGGAAGGCCGCAAACTTTCATACTCGGAATGGATGACCAGCGATTTCCCGGAACCGGAACGCATGACCCTCTCCTGATGGATGTAGAAAGAGAAAAAATCTCACGGGATTTACCCCAGATGAAATTGGAATCAGGCAAGAGATTAGAGAGGTTTGGATCGCTGCTTTCCAGACTGAGAGGAAAGGTCGCGCTAAGCTACTCATGCCTGGACATGTATTCTGACAGACCCGGTTTCCCTGGAAGTGTTCTTTTCTCTATCTTCCGAATGCTTTCCAATCAAAGGGATGCTGACCAGACGGGCATGATTGATTGGCTTGGCCTACCGGCGTCATTTACGACTACCGACGGGGAAAGAGCCTTGACACAGATTGAATGGCTCCTCAGCGCCAACTGCGGTGCAGACGTTAGTAATAAAAACGAACTCCTGGCAAGTCTGAAGCCGGACGTTTTTCAAGGACTAACCGCAGCGGGTTTAAGACTTTCCGATGATTTTACTGCCTACGATGGTAATATTGGGGCCCTCGAACATAAGCATGACCCCACACATCCGACCGGCCCTGTCATGTCCAGCGCATCTCTGGAAACCTTGGCCTCATGCCCTCTTAAATACTTCTTTAAGTATGTCATCAGAATTCGCCCCACAGATAACATAGATGTCGATCAGTCAAAATGGCTGGACAACCTTCAACTGGGTTCACTTCTTCATGAAACGTTTTTCAGTTTCATGACGCAACTCAGTATCGAAAGACGCCATCCAAATTTCCAGAGAGATAAATCCCGTCTATTCAAGATATTGAATCAGCAACTGGACGTGCTCTCAGTCATGGTTCCCCCTCCAAACAGGAGTTCGGTTCGTAGGCAGGTTATCTGGTTGGAGAAATCCGCCCTGGTTTTCATGGTAGAAGAAGAGATAGCTTCCAGAAACTGGAATCCTGTACTGCTTGAAGCTTCCATAGGCATGAAAAACATTGGTATTACGGGAACCTTTGAACATAAGGAGCCTGTCAGGTTTGAGCTTTCGCGGGACCGGTTTGTAAGAATAGCCGGGAAGGTTGACAGGATAGATCAAAGATCTAGCGAGCTTTCTGCGGAATTTAGGGTTATAGATTACAAAACCGGAAACCCTCGAATTTACCAGGACGCGAAGAATTATGAGCGAGGAAAGATTCTTCAGCACGCATTATATTTACGTTTGGCGCAAGTCGCCATGAGAAACCAGTCACCTTTCGATCCAGGCTCATACGATTTTGTTTTCTTCTTCCCCACAGTCAGGGGCCACGGAATAAGAATTACAAAATCTCCCGCCGATGTTCAGCTTTGCGTGGATGTGATTGGATCTCTGTGTGAAATTGCTTCAAATGGAATATTTATTCCCACAAACGACGCCAAGACATGCACATATTGTGAGTACGGCCTCATTTGCGGCGAGGGCGACATGACGGCTATGTGCTCGGCAAACAAATTATCGAATGTATCAAACGTCATCCTTGAACCTGCAAGAAAGATATTTCTCAATGTCTGAGTCAACTCCAATACCATCGGACCAGTGTCAGAGGGATGTCATTCTGAACGACCTGGATACAACTATTTTGGTTGAGGCCTCTGCAGGCACCGGCAAGACCACCAGCATGGTGGGTCGAATGGTAAATCTGCTGGCTAAAGGCAGATCCAAAATCGACTCTTTGGCTGCGGTCACTTTTACAAGAAAAGCAGCGGCAGAACTCAGGGCTCGCTTTCAGGCGCATCTCGAACATTCACTTGTTACTGCTTGTGACAGTAGGGAAAAAGCGAGGCTATCCGAAGCGATTGAACATTTTGAGCGTTGTTTTATCGGCACCATACATTCGTTCTGCGGACGGATTTTGAGGGAGCGTCCGATTGAGGCTGGGGTAGACCTTCAGTTCATCGAAATAGAAGACCAGGAAGACTTGGAATTGCGTAGAGCGGCCTGGCTCAAATACGTTTCGGATCTCTACAGGCATGACGATCCGATTCTGGATGAACTCGAAAGTTTAGGCGTTGAGATCGGACAACTTGAGCCATCCTTCATGGCAATTTGTGATTATCCGGATGTGGAGACCTGGCCCGCGCCAAAATTCGGGATTCCCGACCTGGCGCATGAATTGTCCCTACTGGATCAATATAGCTCACACATGGAAGATATCGCACGTGATCTGCCGGAAGACTTCGGGAATGATTCACTAATACCAAAATATCTAAAAATACCCATGATGCTGCGGCAGGCGAAACACAGGAACGAACTTCACGATTTTATTCAAATTCTGGAAGAATTCATCTCTGGCGTCAAGCCCCTGAAAAAGATTTGGAAGTCCAGCCCCGCACAACTTGATGACGAGCTGGCGTTATGGAATGATTTCAGGGACAACGTTGCAGCGCCCGTGCTCAAACTGTGGCAGGAATTTCTCTACGAGCCTCTCCTAAGGGCAATTACGGGAGGCATTGTTTATTACGACAGAATTCGTTCCGATTCAGCCAGACTGAATTTTCAGGACCTACTGCTGAATGCGTCGAGACTTCTCAGGGATCATCCCGAAGTAAGGCTTTATTTTAGAAATTCCTATTCGCATATACTTGTCGACGAGTTCCAGGACACTGATCCCATTCAGGCTGAGGTTATGCTTTATCTCACTTCTGAGGACTATGAAGAGAAAGACTGGAGAAGACTAAAACCCGGGCCCGGATCACTATTTGTGGTAGGCGATCCCAAACAGTCCATTTATCGATTCAGAAGAGCTGACATCATCACCTACGATCGTGTGAAACAAATAATCCTGGAAAGCGGGGGAATGGTTGTTAATCTTTCCACTAATTTCAGGACTATAAGTCCCATCATCGACTGGATCAACAGCTCGTTCAAAGATGAGTTCAAGCAATTTCCCGAACATGTCTCACCCGATTACATACCTCTGCAAAAAGGCAGATATTCGACCAGGGAAGTCGCTTTGCAAGGTGTCAGGAAACTCGTAATCCCCAAACAACAGTCAAATACCGAAAATATTGTTAATTTTGAATCTGACGTGATTGCGTCATTTATATCGTACTGCATTTCGGACGGGCTGTCTGTCGATAGGACTCCAAAGGAGAATCAGGCCGGTAGGACACCGGCAGCCAGTCCCGAGGATTTCCTCATCATTACGCCGACCATGAAAAACATGCGCATCTATAATGACAAGATAAACAGGCTTGGAATACCTACGGAGGTTACAGGAGGCGGTTCACTAAATTCGGTTCCGCAACTGTATCAATTCTATGTTTTATTGAAGGCCATAATAGAGCCGTACGATCCGGTCGCTCTGGTCGCAGCGCTCAGAGGTCCACTCTTTGGAGTTAGCGACAGGGAACTTTATGATTTCTATCGATCTGGTGGACTGTTCAATTATACCGTCAGTATTCCAAGAGATATTGAACCGTCCGTGGGGAAAAGTTTTGCCGGATTCTTTACCAGGCTCAGGAACTACTCAAAGCTGCTCCGAAGTAAAACTATCCTTCCGGCTATAGAATATATTATGGCCGATTGTGGCATACAGTTGCTTGCATCAATGGGGCCTAGCGGAAACATCGCCGCAGGGACATTAAGCAAGGCCATTGAAATTTTGAGAGGCGCCGAATCGGGCCTTTTTACGGCAAAAGACTACCTGAAACTTATAGAGGAGCTTGTTTATGGCCAAAGAAAGAGCGATGCGGTTCCGGTCCTACCCAAAAAAGAGTCTGCTGTGAGGATCATGAACCTCCACAAGGCCAAGGGACTTGAGGCCCCAGTTGTTTTTTTGGCAGATCCTACGGGCAAACGCGATCTAAAACCCTCCATGCGCATAGATCGATCAGAGACCGAAATTCGTGGATATATGGTTATTTCAGC
>CAITZA010000153.1 GCA_903896745.1 uncultured Desulfomonile sp.
GGAATGAGTCGAAACACTTTCCACAGAAAAATAGCTAAATTACAGGAACTTGACGAATATATCGACCAACTGGATTCGTGAGGCTATTTTTATACACGTTATCTCACGATATGGTTGAACTGAAACCCGAGTCCTTAAACCTGATCACCGGGTTTAATGGAAAACTGGTGAACCATCTGTTTTAAGAGTCTCTGAAATAAAAATCCGGCCCGAGGAATCATTACGGTAAAGTAGCCGGGAAAGATTTATCAGAACCAGTGTATGTTGAAACATCCATAATTGTAATTAGCGTTATAGCGGGCGCATACATGGCGTGGAATATAGGCGCCAACGATGTGGCCAATTCTATGGCTTCCGCTGTGGGGGCCCGCGCCATCACGATGCGCCAGGCGCTGTTTGTGGCCACCATTCTGACTTTCCTCGGCGCCACCCTGGTTGGCTCGCATGTGGCTCAGACTATAAGAAAAGGGATAATAGACTCCCAAGTTATTGGAGATCCCAAAATAATCCTTCTCGGGCTGCTTTCCGCCCTTCTGTCAGCGTCATTGTGGGTATGTCTGGCTACTTACCAGAACCTGCCGGTTTCCACAACTCATTCCATCGTTGGCGCCATGATAGGTTTTGGCCTGGTCAGCGGTGGCGTATCAGCCGTAAACTGGTCGCAGGTTATCTACATAGTGATCTCATGGATCATGTCTCCTGCCCTCAGCGCCGCTTGCTCATTCCTCATCTTCAGACTTATCGACAAGCTGGTGCTCTCAAAAATGGATACGGTGCATGGGGCTCTGAAAACGACGCCTGTGCTAATAGCTGCGACAATTTTTATCATGACTCTGTCTCTGTTCCTGGATACTCCGTTAAGCAGAAAACTGGAACTCGGCCCCATGCAGTCTACGTTAGCGTCTCTAGCGGTCGGTATAATAATTTATGTGGCGTGCGTCATACTCTTCAGGAAACTGTTTGCCCGCTACAAGGTTGGAGTTGCAGAAGAGATATTCAGGTATCTTCAGGTCATGACTTCCTGTTATGTTGCGTTCGGCAATGGGGCCAACGATGTCGCCAATGCAATGGGGCCGTTAGCTGGAATCTATTTTATATATTCAACCGGCTCTGTCGCCGAATCATCTCCTGTTCCCGTATGGATGCTGGCTTTTGGTGGGTTCATGATATGCGTTGGAATATGCACCTGGGGTTATCGGGTCATTGAAACTGTGGGGTCAAAGATTACGGAACTGACAAGCATAAGAGGTTTCGTGGTCGAATTTTCTGCCGCCACCATGATTTTGATAGCAAGCATGCTCGGGTTGCCGGTTTCTACCACCCACGCGGCGATTGGCGCTTACGTAGGCGTTGGGTTGGCACGGGGCCTGCAAGCCCTTGATGTAGGAGTGCTGTGGAAGATAATGCTGTACTGGATTATCACGGTGCCGGTAGCCGCTGTTACATGCGCCATAATTTTTTCCGTTCTGTCGGCAATTTACTGATTCAGGTAGGTGATTCATGAGAAACCCTCTCATCAACATGATCAAACGTTCCCCTTTTGAGAATACTCTAAAGCATGCTCTAAAGGTCGCCATGTGTGGTCCGGTTTTTGTTAAGGCGGTGGATTCATATTTCAAGGGAGAGATAGATCAATTTGAACTACTCAAGGAAGAAATACGCGATATAGAGGCGGAAGCTGATCGTATTAAAAGAAATGTCAGAGCGCATTTGCCTCCTTCGATATTGATGCCTGTGGAGAAATCGGTCTTCTTCAGCTTCCTGCGTGAGGCAGACAAGGTCGTAGACTGCATCAAGAATGCTCTTTACTGGATGTCATACTACAAGCTGGCAATACCTGAAGATATTCAAAAAGACTACACGGTTCTGGTTCGGGAGGTAGGAGATTATCTGGGATTCCTACCCGAAATGGTGTTGCGGGTTCATACATACTTCCAAACCAGGATGGAATCCGACAGGCAGGCTGTCAAGGATATAATTAGGGAAATCAGGTTTCGCGAGAAAGAATCCGATGATCTTGAAAAAACTATTTTCATAAGATTGTGCGCTGATGAGGATATTCAGCCCAAGACCTTTTTCCTGATGATCCGTCTGGTTGAAACTACCGGAGATATAGCTGACCACCTTGAAAACAGCGGAGACATGGTGAGAATCATGATAGCGAGGTGACGCTTCAGGGCACGCTGTCGCTAGAACATCTTTACAACTATATCGCTTATTATGTTGGCGGCTTCATCCACGCGGTCAGCGCTCCTGTTGAAATGCCTGTATATCTCTCTGTATGCAAACATCATCCGGGGCTCATCACCCAGAAACAACTCCTTGAGCGCTGCAAGGAACGTGTCATTCATTTTGTTTTCCACTCTTTTTGCTCTGACAGCATATTCCACCGCTACATTCGGATTCTTTTTCAGATGTCTGATGGCATTGACGAGATTTTCGGCCCCCTTATGAAGTAATTCCGCCATTCGTATTAGGAACGGGTTACTTTCGACCTCAAAAGTCTCCATTTCTTTCACCGTGTTTTGCGCATGATCTATTACGTCATCGATGGCTCGAGACAGTGAAAATATGTCTTCCCGGTCCATCGGTGTCAGAAATGTCTGGTTAAGTTCATCAATTAGTATCCTGCGTATATCATCAGCTTCCTGTTCAAGTTTCTTTATTTCCTCGGGACTGCCGTCGCCTGAAAGGAACGCTACGAGCGCCTGGCATCCAGCAAGGGTTTTCTCTGCCTGAGCAAGCAGGAGTTCATAAAAATCCACATCCCTTTTATGTCCGAACAATTTCCAGAAAGTCATTCAGATTCCTTTACCCAAGAATTTAAAGTTTGTTCAGCAGCCAGCAAAGTCCAGCCCCCATTACGGAGCAAACAGGGAAGGTCAGGAGCCATGCGTAGGCGATGTTGGCCGCGGCAGACCATCGAACCCCACTCAATCTCCTGGAAGCTCCCACACCCATCACGGAGGAAGCGATAATCTGGGTTGTGCTGACTGGAAACCCGACCATTGACGCCGATAGAATTACTCCAGTGGATGCAAGCTGTGACGAAAATGAGTGAACCGGCTCCATGCGGCAAATTCCAAATCCGACAGTTTTCACTATTCTCCATCCACCAAAAGCCAGACCTGACGAAATTGCAACAGCGCAGCCAAGGATAGCCCAAAATGGCAACGGCAAGACGCCATGCATTTCTCCTGAACCGGCGGCCAGGGCGATTGAAATGAGCCCCATGGATTTTTGGGCGTCATTTGATCCGTGGGTCGCAGCAAGGAAAATGACAGTAGGCTTTTGAAGGACCGTAAATAGCCTGCCTATACCTCTGTGGGACGACCGAAACGATGTTCTGATCATGGAAAATATAATGTATCCCAAAATGATGCCAATCAGTGGAGATGTCAACATGGGGATGACGACCGTTACGAGCACCTTGTCAACTGACACGGAAGCCTCGCCGAGAGAAATGATCCCAGCTCCGACCATTCCACCAAGTAATGCGTGCGATCCACTTGACGGAATCCCCAGATACCACGTAGGCAGTTTCCAGAATATGGCTGACCCGACAGCAGACCCTACAAGGATATAAATGCCAGTTTTACTGAGGGTTTCAAGCATCTCCGGCTTCAATATGTTCGAAGACATGGTTACAGCGACCGCTGTGCCAAGAAGCAGAGGCCCGAGCAATTCCCCCATGCAGGCCAATGCTAAAGCCCTCAAGGGACGAATGGATCTCGAACAGATTATGGACGCTATAACATTACCACCATCGTGAAAGCCGTTCACAAAGGCGAACACGAAAATCATGCCGATACAAATATAAAATATGGTTTCTTCAATCATTATAACAGCCCGATCAATAAGGTGGCCTGGGTCATGTGGACAGTGGCGCCGGAAGAATGACGCCTCGCACAGTATGCTCGTTCTAAGACGGATGACCGACAGGTTGCACAAAATATGCCCTATCAATAGATATTGCAATGCTTTTTCAGTATTGGCAGATACTTCCCGCAATCCGTCATGAGAATCGGCTCGACCGGCGGACATTGTTAACATAAAAGCGTGGCATATTACCGGCCATGTCATGTAAACGTTTCCTAATAGGTGGCAGGCGAGGAATCAAAGACGCGTAAAAGTACCGTTAGCCGCATGAATTTTGCTACCGGCGATAAGCAGGTTACGTTCCAAATGTTTACACGATGTAAATCTTGTTTACACAACGACGATATAATGACGCTTGTTCCAGTCCGGTGAAAAACACCTGTAGATAGCGTACAAGGGCTATTTGAAGCCCTATGTGACATAAAGAGGGTTAAACATATTTCTTGACACATGAAAGTAAAGAAATATAATTGTAATGGTTGGTAAAAAAATCGTGTGGAGATTTCAATGGATTCCGAAAAGCCTGTTGCTCTTCTTGAAGAAAAGCTCATGCGCCTTATCGAGCAGAATGATCAGATAAGGAGAGAACAGGAACGCTTCGGTCGAGAGCTCGAGAAAAGAGATAAAAGAATAGGGGAATTAGATCGAACTTTAAAAAGGTGCAACGTGATCACAAGGCGGCCAAAGGCAAGCTTGACAAAATAATCGAGAAACTGGAGGCTTTTACCTGAGAGAACAGTGCGGGAATGGTCTGAAACAGACATTCAGCCGCTCCCCTGAGCATTGTGACCCGGTTACTATTACACTATTTGGCCGGAAGCATGTTCGGGGACACGGTTCCAAAAAAAACGTCGAAGATCTAGCTAATTTTATTAACTCTCGATCCGATAGCTTAAGAAAACAGCCCAGAGTTACATCCACAATAGATTTGGCGATAATCACTCTCTTAAACATCGCATACGAGATGTTTCGAGAAAGCCGGCTCAAAGGACCCCAAAGTAATGAACTTGAGGACCGAGCCGAAAGATTTTTGAAGGCTAGCGACCCCGAAGAGAAGAACGATTAACTTTCCCCTGCGCGGTACGTGAGTGGCAACAATTTTTTGAGCCAACACTCAAAAAATGGGATTCGACCCCGATTGCGGTGAGCAAGCCCGCCTTGAAGCGGGAAGCCTGAAGCAGTCACTAGAATCCCACCTGGGAAACCAGGTTCAAAGGTTGTTCTACCACGGCTGAGAGCGGGGGATTTAATACGTTTGGGTCGTCTTTTAACCTGCCCGACAAACCGGGATAAGCGATGAAACCTCTGGATAGCCGTTCAGGGAACGCATATATAAGTTTTTAATGGTGTTATTGTTTTAACTTATTGTTCATGCCCTTGACCGATTTTCTGATGTCTCTCCTAATGGTTTTCTACGCCTGATTATCCCGTTTATTACATAGGACGGAGGGGGTTGTGGGATCGATTCCCGTATTTATCTATGCCCTAGGCGCCTTGATCGCAGGAACCGCCGCAGGTTATTATGTGGCTCGTTTCTTGGACAAAAGGCGAATCGAATCAGCAAGAAATAACGCTGATGAAATAGTGAAGAATGCCCAAAAAGAGGCCGAAACTATTAAGAAAGAGGCTTTGTTGCAAGCCAAGGATCAGTTGTTTCAGGCCAGAACTGATCTCGAAAGTGAAATAAAAGAAAGACGAAATGAACTATCAATAAGAGAATCCAGACTTCTTAAAAAGGATGAGAACCTTGAGCGAAAAGCCAGCCAACTTGAAGGAAAAGAAAATTCCCTGATCAAACACGAGCGCGAAATTGAGGCTGGTCACAAGCGAGTCAAGGACAAAGAGCGGGAAGCCGACAACCTTGTTAAAAAACAACAGGATAAACTTGAGTTCATAGCGGGGCTTTCCTCTACGGAAGCGCGTGAAATGATCCTGAAAAAGGCTGAAGACGAAACCCGCATAGAGAGTGGAAGAATCATCCGTCAAATCGAGGAAGAAACTCATTCGCAGGCAGACAAGAAAGCCAAGGAAATAATTTCGACCGCAATTGGACGATACGCTGCCGATTATGTTGCCGAAAGAACCGTTTCCGTGGTTAACCTTCCCAACGAAGAGATGAAAGGTAGAATCATCGGACGTGAAGGTAGAAACATACGGGCAATAGAAGCCGCCACAGGCATTGATCTGATAATTGACGACACTCCCGAAGCGGTAATACTGTCCGGTTACAATTCGGTTCGTCGGGAAGTCGCCAGACTGGCTCTGGAGCGTTTGGTCAATGACGGGCGCATCCATCCGGCTCGTATAGAGGAAGTCGTAAAAAAAGTATCCCAGGAGATGGAAGAAGCAATCGTTGAGGCAGGTGAACAGGCTAGTTTTGATGTGGGTGTTCACGGAATCAACCCAGAGCTACTCAAACTGCTAGGAAAGCTGAAGTACCGCACATCGTTTGCTCAGAATGTTTATCAGCACTCTATTGAAGTGGCCTTCCTTTGCGGGATCATGGCCGCCGAACTCGGCTTGAACCAGAAAAAAGCCAAACGGGCGGGCCTCCTGCACGATATCGGAAAAGCAATAGACCACGAAGTGGAGGGAGCTCATGCCGTCATTGGCGCAGACATTGCCAGGCGCTATGGCGAATCGCCTTTAATTGTCAATGCAATCGCATCACATCATGGGGATGAAGATCCGACCAACCCAATAGCTGTGCTTGTTCAGGCGGCTGACACGCTTTCCGCCGCCCGTCCAGGGTCAAGAAGGGAAATGCTGGAAAATTATGTGAAGCGACTTGAGGACCTCGAGAGAATTGCAGACTCATTCAAGGGGGTTAGCAAGTCGTTTGCTATTCAGGCCGGTCGGGAAATTCGCATAATCGTTGAAAACGTTAACATCAAGGACGAAGGACTGACATTGCTTGCAAGGGATATCAGGAAGAAAATCGAGAAAGAATTATCTTATCCCGGACAAATAAAAATTGTTGTAATCAGGGAATCCAGAGCTATAGAATATGCTAGGTAGGTCGGCTTCCGGCCAATTTACTGGCCCACAGTTTTAATATTGCTTGCTGATCTGAATCCCTACCGGGCTACACTAACCTTATCCCGTCTTTTAACGGCGTTATGTTCCAGCTGGATGGCTTCCTCCTGAAACGGGGTATGTCAATCAGTTATTTCCCGATTCCAGAACAGTACATTGACCCAATAAGAAAGTTTTGAGGAAGTCTTATGGACGAACCAAACAAATCATCACATCACGAAAACGTAATGAGACTGTCTTTGTTCCCTGAAATACTCGGAGGATTGTCCCACGAACTGGCTCAACCGTTGAACGCGATTACCCTGGCTTGTGAGGTGATGCGTCTGAAAATTGAGCGCTCCAGTCTTTCGTCAGAGGAAAAAGATTTCTTTGATGTTCGTCTGCAGGGGGTAAAAACCCAGGTTACCAAGGCTGGAAGCCTTATTGACAATTTGAGGTTTTTTTTTAATGAACACTCAACAGACTCAACGACAACCGATGTGCCAAAGGCTCTGGAAAGAGTCACCGGTTTGGTTGGTCAGCAGTTCATGGCCAGAGGCATCAAATTGTCTGTCAAGTCCGCCTCAGGAGGGTTTCCCAGTACATGGCCACGCCAAATAGTAGAGATTGCAATCGGTCAATGTCTTGTCTGTTCGCGTAAGCGTCTTGAAACCATAAAGAAATATTACGAAGCTTTGGGAACGGGCGTGAATTGCGAACTTACCGTAGAAATGCGGCCACAAGAATCGGGGGGTGTCATTGAGTTTTCTTGGGATAGGGAACTGGATAGGTCGATTCCCGATGAGTCCGGGTCTTGCAAGTTGCAGGATGGAATTGAGGCTACCCGACTGACAGTGACGAAACTGGGAGGCGATCTTAGGTTCGACACCGGCCTGATTTCACTCATGTTGAAATAATTGGGATATCAACCCGCAATCAAACTATTTTTTCAGTCAGGGGTTTCGATGCGTCTTGTGAATCATGGGGATTGACAGGACGTTTACTTATGGTATTATTTACGATAAGGAAGAGATGGCTTTGTAATTATTGAAAAAAACCTGATGGAGTGAACCTGTGAGAGGCCTGATGTCTCCGATCTTCAAGGGCTTTCAACACGTTGATAAACGGTCAGCGGCCCTGACTCTCCTGTCAGTAATTACCATGCTATTGAGTGTGTCCGGCTGTAGTTCAAGAAATGGTTTGCTAAAAGCCGGTTCCGAAAACACGCAATCGTTCGCCAACGCTTTTACAAGGGCTCTAAACCTTGGAGTAGACAAGTTAAGACCTGCACGTGTGAAGTCCGGCGCCTATCCTGACATACCACTCGAAGAGAATGATCCGAGGGTTCGCAAGTTTGTGAGGGAGTACGCTTACGAAAGAAGAGAATCCACTCGCAACTATCTAGCTCAGGCTGAGCCTTATCTCCCGATGGTGAAAAAGGTTGTTCAGGATAACGGTTTACCGACTTCTCTAGCGTACCTGTTTCTGTTGGAGTCTGGGGCAAATCCTGAGGCCAGGTCTCCTGCGAACGCATTGGGAATGTGGCAATTCATGCCCGCTACTGCAAGAAGCTACGGTTTGCGGGTCGATAGCTATGTGGACGAACGGCTGGACCCGGAGAAATCAACAAAAGCGGCTCTGCTCTATCTGAAAGACCTTTACGGTATGTTTGGTTGCTGGAGACTGGCGCTGAGCGCCTACAATTCCGGCGAAAACAAGCTCAATAAAGTCCTGTGCCAAGAGGACGCTACCGAATATGACGAGATTTGTTCAAGCAGAAAGCTTCGAAAAGAAACACGCGAATTCCTGCCACGATTTCAGGCCATAACGATAATAGCCAAAAATCCTTCAAAATATGGTTTTTCAGACCCCCGGGAAAACTTTGATCACGAATCAAGCGAATATTTGACAGTGGAAGGCTCCTATAAGCTTGAGGACATCGCGAGGACTCTGGGTGAAACAAACGAAAAGCTCACAGACTTTAATCCGTCACTGGTGAGGGGGGTGACTCCGCCAGAGGGCCCGTCCTTTCCGCTGAGAATACCGGCAGGGAAAAAGCCGGTTCTGCTGGCCGGATTAAAGGAATTGCGACCGGTAAATCAGGCTAGGCAGTCATACCATGTTGTAACCCGTGGTGACACCCTAAAAAGCATCCTGAAGAAATACAGCGCCAATAGAGACCAGTTGGCTGGGTTAAATCCGGATGTCAATCTAAACAGAAAATTGACGATAGGCCACAGACTGGTTATCCCCGCTGTCGCCAGAAGATCGAACAACTCCTCCGAAGTGAGTTCAGTCAGAAATAGGGGTCGTTCCCACGGCTCCTGACAGCGAATGCCTAAATCTTCAGACTGGCGCCATATCCAACAACCTACGATCTGTAATCAGCATTAATTGTGACATATTCTTCGGAAAAATCCGACGTCAGCATGGTAGCCCGACCGTTAGCAATCTTCAGGTCAAGGGTGACAGCAAAACGCCTCTCCTGCATGGCCTGATGCGCACGTTTTTCCCAATCCCCCTCGACCAGTTTGCCGTTGACAACAACAGGCGTATCTCCAATCCGAAGATCGACGCTCGCCGGATCAAAGGTTATTCCGGAATTTCCGGCCGCGCAAATTATTCTTCCCCAGTTGGGGTCCTCTCCATGAAAGGCGGTTTTTACCAAGGGTGACTCCGCGATCTTCCTGGCAACTCTGAAGGCTGAGTCATCATCCGCCGCGGAAACAACCCTGATCTCTACAATCTTGGTAGCCCCCTCGCCATCCATCACGATCTGTTCGGCCAGACTGATACAGGCTTCCTGAAGGGCTGATGAGAAAATATGCCTGTCTTGCGGGTTGTCAGGCAAATCACGGGAATCCTGAGCGCCACCGGAAATTACGATCGCTGTATCATTGGTGCTCGTGTCGCCATCAATAGTGACACAATTAAAACTTACATCACAACAATGCCTGAAAGTTGAAACCAGAAAACTTTGATCCACACGAATATCAGTCATCAGTATGGCGAGCATTGTCGCCATGTGAGGAGCTATCATCCCGGCGCCCTTGCACATTCCAATGATCTTGAACGTTCCATTTGACAGGACGCCGGTCTTTTGAACGGTTTTTGAAACTGTGTCCGTAGTCATGATTGCCTGAGCGACGTCATGAAAACCAGCAGGACTTAGTGACCTTGTCAACTCGGGAATTCTGCTCGCCATTCTGTCTACTGGCAGTCTGGCCCCAATAACGCCCGTGGACATAGGGACTATGAGGCCAGGATCAATGGACAATTCATGCCCGAGTTTCTCCACAAGCAGTTCGGCGTCCCGCTCTCCGGCCTCCCCGGTGTAGGCGTTGGCGTTTCCGGAATTTACCATTACTGCCTGGCACATCCCGTTAGAAATCACATTCCGGGTCAATTTGACAGGCGCAGCGTGAACAAGGTTCTGTGTTGTGACCCCTGCGACTATTGCTGGCCTATCAGTCAAAATAAGGGCAAAATCCAACCGTATGGCGCCGATCTTTTTAACTTCCGCTGATACGGCGCCAAAGCGGAAACCATCAAGAAGCGCCGCTCCACTGAACAACTTATTGCTTTTCATGATCAGACAATTACTCCCAAATCATTGAGTCCCCGCATCAGGGACTTTGCGTTTTCAAAACGGATGGTTCTGATGCCAAAAACAGCGGCGCCGTCAAGATTCTCCTGAATGTCGTCTATAAAAACGGCCCTCTGGGGATTCACGCCAAAGAGTTCCAGCGCCTTCTCGTAATATGCTCTTTCCGGCTTCATGAAGCCAAGTTTGTAGGATAAAGCCGCCTGCCTGTAAAATACTACACTTGGGAATCTGGCCATGATCCATTCGTAATGGGCCCTGTTTGTGTTGTACATCAACCAGCAAGGGTATCGTTTTGCCAACTCTGTCCCCAGCTTGACAACATCCTGATTCAACCAGAAGATGTCACACCAGATGTCACGGAACTCATCCAAGGACGCATCCAGTCCAATAATGTCCCGGAGGAGCGAATGGAATTCAGTAAAAGTTATCAAGCCCCGTTCCATGTCGATTACCGGGCCGGTAATTTTATCAATAAAAGTCTGACGATCATGAGTGACCCATCGAGCGACTTCCGGCGCCACACGCCCTGCCAATCGCGAAAAAGCAATTTCCCAGTCAAAAGGAACTATTACCTTTCCCAGATCAAATATTATGTCGGTTATGGAATAATGCATGGTAATTAGCGATGCTCAAAGACCGGATTTTCTCTTCTTGAGGGCGGGGTGATTCCTTTTTAGAGAGCTTTCCCAGTCCCTCATGAAACTCAACACAGTTTCCTTGACCGATTCATTTCTCGATTCGGCCTCTTTCCTGATCATAATCCAGAAATCAACAATCTGGGGAAAGTTGTCGCTGGTCAAAGTCAGCACCAGTGTATTTCCACACGAGCAATTCCTGTAGAGCATGGTAAAAGCCTTCCCCATGACCTCTCCGGCATCTTCGATTGTCTGCGCTTTAGCCTCTGTGTCCCATATATACTGGTGTAAATCGCAGTACATTTTTCCGCATGCCCTGCATTCTTTAGGAGGGATTGTGCAGGAACTGTTGAGTTCCGACATTAGACCGATAAACTTGAGGAACCTCGGATTGGAC
>CAITZA010000154.1 GCA_903896745.1 uncultured Desulfomonile sp.
GGGGGAGATGCAAAGAGAGAATAATCCGGGGTTGATGAAAAGAGAGAATACTCCGGCGCGGAGGCCGGAGCTACTGTTTGTGAGTGGGACCTCGATGTGAGGGGGCAATCATACGGCCGCTACACAGATGCGCTTTCGTTTCGGAAGCTGGATCTACCTCTTGCGCTTTTTACGGCGCCATTTCCTCTGGAACCAGAAGCCCTGTTCGGGGGCGATTCGAAGCCAGGTTTCGAAAAGCTGATGGAATTGTGAGCTGACATGAATGAGGTCTGTTCTTGTGTCGCCTGTTGGGGTAATGACAATGTCGGGCCCGAAGGTGGTTTTATATCTTCCGGGAGCGGTTCTGTAGGTGCATATTGGCAGGACGCGAGCTTCACCGTCGAGCGCGAACCTGGCGAATATCTCGTTTGCGGGGGCTGGTGATCCAAAGAAATCCACAAATATGCCCCTCTCCGCGTCGCCTCGCTGATCTCCCAGCATGGCCAGCATCTCGCCGTTCCTCACACGATCTATAAGCTCCTTTACCGAACCCTTGTGTGGAAAAGTAGTAACGCCGCTGTTTTCTCCGGCCCTGCTAAACATGTACTTGGAAATGAAAGGATTCTTCATCGCCGTAGCGATGAGATTCGTTTTCATCCCAAGAAATTTGACTGACACAGCGCTAACTTCAAAACACCCGAAATGCGATGTGAGCAGGCATATCCCATGATCTCCCGGCCCCATGGCCAGGTTAAAATCCTCGTGACCATGTAATTCTATCCTGGCGTTCATCTCATCCTGATCCCAACTACGGATCAGAAAAAACTCCACCACTAGCAATCCCAGATGCTCAAAACTTTGAAAGGCCGTCTTCCGAATCCATTCCGGGGATTTCTCAGACCCGAACGCAATGGTGAGATTTTCCAGCACCGCATCGCGACGATCCTTTAAAGTCAGCCAGACTACACGTCCGAGGAATTTCCCAAAGCTAAAGGCCCAGGTCTCCGGAATTAGCCATAGTATCCATTCCATCACTATTACAAGAAGATATGTGAAGTAATCGATAAAAAGACTTAAGGTAATTTTTCTCATGCACAATCCTGAAGAATGATTAATAACTCGTTTAGCATAGTAGTAAAACTATAAAAACAAAAAAATAACTGGTTAATAGCAAGCTCAGGCTTAGGAATCACAAATAATATATTGAAATAAACCCCAAAAAACATATATATGCGGGCAAGGCTTCTGAAAGGCGAGCATTTTTTTAGATCGCCGACTGAACCTGCGATTTATTCGCCATACCTTTTATGGCCTAAACGGAAATATTATTCAAGCAGCCGTACGGCAGGCCGACCACGGGCTGATTGAAAGACCCATGAGAATCGTTTATCCTGTCAAACAAATGGAATTTTTCGGGCGCAGGAAGTGAAAGCCGAGGCAGTGCTTAAAGATCGTGATTACAACATTCATAACAATGTTCGCGTAATTCATGCGGCGTTCATTTGTCTGGCGATAGCGTTTGGGGCCTCGGGCTGCTCAAAAAAGATTACCTTTTCGGGCATGCCTTTTGACATGGACAAGATTGTTTTTGAAAATTCCAGGGAAAAAACAGAGGACTGGAAGGAAAAAGGGGTGCGTTTGGCCCGGCAGAAGGAATATTTTGAGGCTATAGAGGCTCTTACCAATTAC
>CAITZA010000155.1 GCA_903896745.1 uncultured Desulfomonile sp.
CCCGACTATTTTGCATTCCCATGTAGAGACTATTGTCTTTGCGGTCGTGTCAGGAACAGCAACTGGAACGTACAGTGGCAGAGGCTTGCACGGTTCACCGCATGAGCCAGCAATCGCGAATGAGCCACCTACTACCATCAGTGTCAGAGACAAAATTCCGAGAACGACCATAGTTCTCTTAACCATACCCTCATCCTCCTTTCATAAATCCTTTCCAAAGGAAGCCTAAATACCAGAATTGGATAGCCTCCAAAAAATATAGCTCTGGATGTGTTTTAACTTTATTACAAAAATAGCTCCTGTTGTCAACCCTTTTTTTAGCCTTAAAATACTATTGAACTCTTGTTCTTTGCTTCAATGATTTGCACTTACCATATCCGTCCGCAAATCTTCTTGTCAAGCTAAAAATTTTGGGCCAGTCATGCTCCTTCCCCATCATTATAGATAAAATCTTTTTTGGTTTTATTTTTTGCCTGCGCAAGATTTTCTTTCGCCCAAGTGGCTTTATAATTAATGATCGTCGCGCTGTTCTTTGCGCTGGACATTCGCAGTGTCAGTTCCAGCTTATTGATGTTTTGCGGCGGAAGGGCCTTGGCGTAACCGCTGCGGCGCCTGTGTTTTCATCATGCTGGCTTTTTGTTTGCGTCGAAGCTTATTGTTGACTCCTCATTCGGCTTAGGGTTAGAATTGTTTGGTAGTTTTTTCGGGCAGGGTGGGGTTTCATCATGCTGTTCAACGTAGGCAGATTTTTTCACAACGTTTGGTCGCAACTAGCCCACCGTAGTTCCAACAGGTATCAAAAGGAGCCACAATTTATGTCACGTGAAAATGCAACGGTTTTTTCCGGCGCCTCAAGGTATGTCCTCGACGAAGAGCTTGCCAAGATTGTCAACATATCTATGGCGCTGGAAATGCCTCTATTGTTAAAAGGCGAACCGGGAACCGGGAAAACGATGCTGGCTCACGCCATAGCGGAATCGCTCTCGATGCCGCTACTGGTGTTGAATGTAAAGTCGTCTCTCAAGCTTATCGAGGCGTTGTATCAGTATGATACGCTGACCAGGCTTAATGACAGCCGGTTTGGCGATTCATCCCGTGAGGTTAGCAACATCGAAGAATATATCCGCATGGGAAAAATCGGACAGGCCTTTGTATCAGACATAAAGACAGTCCTTTTAATTGATGAAATAGACAAGGCTGACACCGACTTTCAGGATGACATGCTAGATGTTCTTGACCAGATGGAATTTGACATCATGGAAATTGACAAGACTGTAAAGGCCCGAACCCGCCCGGTTATCATCATTACTTCAAACGCAAAGAAGGACCTGTCTGACCCGTTCCTCGGTCGGTGCAATTTTCATCATATCGCGTTTCCCGATCAGGACATGATGAGGCGCATACTTAATGTCCATTTCCCCAGTGTCGATCAGGAGCTTTTGGACATTTGCGTCAGGACTTTTTACAAGATACGTGAATTTCAGGGCATTGAGAAAAGGCCGGCCACGCGTGAACTAATCAACTGGGTGAGGGCTCTCCGGGCTGATCCGGACTTTAGGCCAAAGGATCTGCTACAGGGGAAAATCCCGTTTCTCGGGATTCTGTTTAAAAAGAGTTCAGATTATCATCAGGCTACGCAGCAGACCAGAAGGTTGCGGATATGAGCCATCCAAATGGAATAGACCATGTTTGTTGACTTCTTCTATATCCTTAGGGATTCAGGCATTCCGGTTTCTCCCACATCGTTTCTCAGGCTGCATCAGGCCCTTGCGGAGGGTCTTGTGTCGAACCTGGATGATTTTTACATAGCGGCCAGGACTTTGCTCGTAAAGAGCGAAAGATTCTTTGACATTTATGACCGCGTGTTTGCTCATTTCTTCAAGGGCGCCGAACTCCCCGACTTCAAGGGTGTCGAACTTGAGGCAGCGGCTCTGGAGCTTCTGAACGAGTGGCTCAAACATCCTGAGGCGCTTGCAAACGCATTGGGAATGTCCAAGGAAAAGCTTCAGTCCATGAAACCGGAAGAGTTGCTGAAATACTTCATGGATCGGCTTAAGGAGCAAACCGGGGAGCATCATGGAGGTTCCAAGTGGATAGGAACCGGAGGAACGTCCCCGGTAGGTCATTCCGGTTACCATCCCGGCGGCATGAGGGTCGGCGGCGTGTCCATGAACAAGTCTGCCGTTAAGGTCGCTATGGATAGGAGATACAGGGATTATTCCATAGACACGCCTCTGACGCAGGCTCAAATGGGGGAGGCGCTCAAAAGGCTTAGGCGCATGGTTCCGGAAGGGCCTAGGGATCAGGTCAATGTTGAGGAAACCATTCGGGCCACGACCAGAAACGCGGGCGAAATAGAAATAGTTTTCGACAGAAGCCTCCGGGACAGGCTTAAAATCATCCTGATGATCGATAATGGCGGTTGGTCCATGGACCCATATATTGAGGTGGTTCAAACACTGTTCAACTATGCCCGGGCACAGTTCAAGGATGTTAAATCCTTTTATTTTCACAACACTATCTATGATTATGTGTGGGAAGATCCGCCGCGCAGATACAAGGGCCAGCGCGTAGTCGATTTTGCATCATGGGATAAGGATACGCGGCTCGTAATAGTTGGTGACGCCAGCATGGCCCCCTACGAATTAATGGCCACGGATGGATCAATTCATATTGAGGAGAGAAGCGGTCTTCCCAGTATTGACAGACTACACCTGCTGTCCAAACTGTTTGCTCATAGCGCGTGGCTTAATCCTACCCCCAAACGCATCTGGCCAATGACGAGAACAATAGGCGTCGTCGCATCTGTATTCCCTATGTTTGAACTTACGCTGGACGGCCTCGAGCGTGCTGTTACTCATTTGATGAGCAAGAATTAACCGGCAGGAGTCAGTCTTCACAATTTCCTGATTGTGGCTGTAACCCGGAACTTTTCGGAGATCTTTGTCTGACGCGTTGTTGTTTTACTATAACGGGTCATGGAGATTTCCAGCCTTCCCACCCATCAAGGGCTTCCCAAAACATGCCAATTAATGTAAGGCATGAATGGCTGAACGACGCTAATGGATTTCTGAGCCTTACAGGAAGCCAAAAATGTCCCGGACCATACTGGCTAAAACCGGAAAAACCGCTCTAGTCACTCTCAAGGCGCTGGTTTTTCTGTTCATGGCTTCAATTGTAGTTGCGACATGCGCCGTAATTTGGGCCTTCCAGTTCAAGCTGAACAACTATCCGGTTTACATATATTCATCTCCGACAAAAATCAGTGTTGGTGATGACATTGATTATATCGAGTTAGTAGAGAGGTTGAATCGTCTGGGCTACACGCGCACGACGTCCGGGAACGTAGGGCTGGGTTCCTGGAGATTGTCGGAATGGTCAATGACGATTAATTTGCGAAGGCCCTCCATATCGGGATATCGTATAACAGAAGGACCGGTAGCGATTAACCTTGAGTCGAACAGGATCAAGGATATCAGGCTCATGAGATCCCAGCGCCAGACCGCGGAGTTGTCACTCGAACCCGAGATATTATTGATCATTCCCGCCAAGGGCTATTCTCCAGAACTTTGCCGTTTCACGCCTATCGACCAGATTCCCTCCCTGCTAATAGACGCGATCATTCAGACAGAGGACTCCAATTTTTTTTCTCATCACGGTATAGACTGGGCATCCCTTTTAGTGGCTATCAAGTCCAATCTTGAGGCTGGTCGGTATGTTCAGGGGGCGAGCACAATCACCCAGCAACTGATCAAGATGACATTGTTGAGCAATGAGAAAACCTTGTGGCGCAAGATCAATGAAATAGTCCTTTCACTTGTAGCTGACGCCATTTATAGCAAAAGCGCCATTCTGGAAGCTTATCTTAACCACGTATATTTCGGTCAACTCGGCGCCTTTCCCATAAATGGAGTTCACGAGGCCGCCAACGAACTGTTGGGAAAATCGCTTGAGGAGCTTGACGCTTCTGATTGCGCCTTGCTGGCGGCCACTATCAGGGCGCCCAATGTTATAAATCCTTTTCGTCATCCTGAGCGCGCTACCGGACGCAGGAACATTGTGCTTGGACTACTGCTAAAAAATGGCCAAATTTCCAGAGAAATTTATGATCATGCCATCCTGAAACCTGTTACCATGCAAAAGCCCAGCGCTGCTCCCGTCAAGGTTCCCAATCTGCTGGAAGCCATCTCTTCGTCCGAGGCCATGCAGAACGCCGTACAAGGCAAAACCGGCAGGTATGTCGTCACAACTCTGGATCCGCTACTACAACTCAGGGTAGACGCCGGATTTCGAAAATTCCTGGACACTTCGGTTTCCACGCAGGTTTTGGCCGTTTCGCCTGACAATGGCGCTATCCTGGTTTTTTACGATCCGTCTGGCCTTCACAAGGCAAGTATAGACGCGGACCTGGATTTGTTTTCCCCCCTGGCTTTGCTTCCGGCGCTCTCGAGCGAGAAGAAGGCCGCTCCCAAATATGCTTTGACTTCGCATGTTTTCCTGAAAGACCCGGAAAGCGGAAGCATGACCATCCTGGAATCTTTCAAGTCAAACAGACAGGCTTTGGTCAGCTACATAACCCAAACCCTTGGAGCAGACAGAATTGTGGGCACATTGAGGGAGTTCGGGGTTGATATTGAGTTAAAGTCTTCGGGAGAGATATTTTTCAGGCCTGTTGATATAAACAAGGTTGCGAAAGTCTATTCGACATTAGCTTCTGTGGGGGATGAGACCAGCCCATCGTTCATATACCAGCAGCCTCATCTTGATCACCCGGAACTAAAGGCTGGGAAAAAGCCCTCAGTTAATCCATCAGCAATGTATTTGGTCAATCACATGTTAAAGAACGTATCTGCTGGCATTGATGAGAGTGACAACGTTGCCTCAGACCTCAACAGGGTTCCATCAAAATTCATCTCGCCGGATACCAGAGGAGTATGGGGGATAACCTATAACTCGGGTACACTGTTGGTGGTGAGGGTTAACGGCGCCATCAGGGATAGGAAAAAATTGTCATCGTTCATGGATTATGTCATGACGCCACTGTTAAATAGAAATTCGTCATCCCATGTTCCATCGGGTATAATTTTCAGGAAGATATGCTCTGAATCCGGATTGAAAGCCACGTCAATATGCCGGAAGGTTTCTCTCGAGCCATTCATACCTGGGACACAGCCACACGAGTGGTGCCCACTGAGACATCAATTGGACACCAAAAAAGGATTTACGGGTAAGTAAAATGAATTGATATGAACAGGCGCTTTCGCTAATCGCCTATAAGAGCAAAAACATAAAAGTCAGAATTTAGGGAGGTTAAAATTGGACTCATTTCAGGAACAACATTTAAACATTATCATTGAGACGGCGGTTCAGGAGTTACGCAAGCATCGGTTTGACGCCCATGCATTTTCAGACAGGGACGCGCTCCTGAAGTTCATAATGGACCATGCGACCGGGGCTGAGACTGTTGGAGTAGCCGGCACCCACACAGTCAGGGCTCTAGGGATTGTTTCGATGATGGAGACCGCTGGAAAAACAATTTTTGACCATTGGCGCTTCAAGCCCGGCGACCCGGAGGAACTGGCTTGCAGGAGAAAACAACTTACATGTGACCTGTTCATTACTTCAGCCAATGCAATCACAATGACAGGGGAAATTGTCAACAAGGATGGTTGCGGTAATCGGATCAATTCCATGACATTCGGTCCTAAAAAAGTAATAGTGGTTGTTGGCAAGAACAAGGTGGTTTCTGATTTAGACGCTGCTCTAACGCGCATTGAGGAATTCGCGGCCCCGATCAGGGCTACCAGCCTAAACAGAAAAACTCCTTGTGTAAAAACAGCCCAGTGCATGGATTGCGATAGTCCCGAAAGGATCTGCAATATCACCAGCATAATCCACCGAAAACCCATGATGACTGACCTGAAAGTCGCTATAATTTCCGAAGACCTTGGTTACTGATATGATAGTTGAAGTAACGGCTCCCAACAGGATTGATCTGGCAGGCGGCACGACGGACCTCTATCCTGTGTATCTTTTCATGGATGGTGGTTTTACAGTCAACGCCTCGATTTCGGTCCGGAGCAAGGCCATCCTGAGAGTCTTGGAAGAGCCAGTGATTCGAATCCGTTCATTGGATCTGGGATCTTCCATTGTTTTGGGCCTTCATGATGAACTCTGGCCGCAGGAACCACTTGGGCTGGTTCTCAAGGCTCTGAAGGCCTTCCCTTCTAGCTGCGGTCTGGAAATAGTAACGGAAAATGAAGCGCCTCCGGGGTCTGGTCTCGGAGCATCGAGCGCGTTGCTTGTCTCCATCATTATCGGGCTATCCAAGATCAGGGGTGAAAACTGGTCCGAACGCCAGATAATTCATTACGCGGCGGACGTAGAAACCAGCCTCATTGGCGTTCCTGCTGGTAAACAGGATCACATAGCCGCATTGTACGGGGGTGTGTCCTTTATAGGGTTTGGTTACACCGGTTTTCAGCGAAGGAAATGCCAGCGACCGAAGATGGTTAACAAGGCTCTCGAAGAGATGATCGTTCTTTCTTACACGGGTGAGGGGCGTTTCTCGGGCATGAATAATTGGGATATAACCCGCAGCGTCATAGAAAAAAGTGGATCAGTTCGATCGAAACTGGTTGATATAAGGGATGTGGCGATTCGACTTTCAAAATCCATAGACGCGGAAGACTGGGACGAAGTGGCCGGTCTTGTTGATTGTGAGTGGGCGCTTCGGCGGTCCCTGGCCCCAGGCGTATCAACACCTGCCATTGATTCCATTATCCTTGCGGCCAGACAGTCAGGCGCCATGGCTAGTAAAATATGCGGGGCTGGAGGCGGTGGCTGCATGATCACAGTGGTTAAACAGAAGAACCGTGACAGGGTTGAAAGAGCAATTGTGGAAGCGGGCGGAAGCTTGATCCCATTCAGGATAGTGGAAAGCGGCGCGAGCCTTACCATAAAAAACTGAAAAAGACGCAGCTTTATCCATCAATAAAAAACAATATTTGTGACCCAACGCGCTCAATTGGCCTTAAAAATAGAAGCATAAACAGTTCTTCGTTTTCAATTGCTTATATGTTTTATATCTTGCAGATTATTAGGTTACGTGCTAGACAGGCATTGTCAATGACGATCGTCTAGGAGGCTAAATCATGAAACGATCTGCGTTAAAATTTTTTACCGTCTTCTTTGTCCTGGCCATTTTTGCAGCAACATCAGCGTTTGCGGTAACAGCCGACAAGAAATGGTTTGTGGTCAAGGATAGCAAGGGAGTTTGCAAGGTCATTCAGGCCAAGGAGAGGACTCCTAAAACTATCGAAGGCCCATTTGATAAAAAAGAGGACGCTGAAAAAGCCAAAACAGAGAAATGCCCCAAAAAAGACAAGAAGGAAAAACCCGCCGACAAGAAGTAGTAATAGTTTAGTTTCATATACCAACGAATTGTTTAAGATTGAGCCCGGATGGGAGGCTGTCCTTTCGGGCTCTTTTTGTAACTGGTTATCATGTTGAGTTCTTCCCTAAAAGGTTACCTCAGTGTAATTGCGGCGGCAACGATGTGGGCGTCATCCGGGGCTGTCAGCAAGTTTCTTTTTAATGAGGGAATGACTCCCTACGATCTTGTTCAGATCAGAGTGACTCTAGCATCCCTGATTCTCGGCGCGTATCTTCTCATTTTTGATTCGCCGCTCTTGAAGGTTCCCCTTAAAGACATGAAATGGATGATTGTGTTAGGGGCCCTGGTCATGGCGCTAGTTCAGATATCATATTTCTACACCATCAGCAGATTGCAGCTAATGAGCGCTATATTGCTGCAGTATCTTTCCCCCATCCTCGTGGCCATCTTTGCGGCATCCTTCTGGGGTGAAAAAATGACCAGGCTGAAACTTCTTGCCATCTTCCTCGCGTTCACTGGTTGTTATCTGGCAGTAGGCGGATACAACATCAATAACCTGAGATTAAACCTGGAGGGAATTATAGGCGGTTTGATCGCTGCAGTCAGTTACGCTGTTTACTCACTGCTCGGAGAAAAGCTGATGAGTAAATATAGCCCGTGGACGGTTGTTTTTTATGCCTTGTTTTTTGCATCGATCACCTGGCACTTCGTCCATCCTCCCTTTAAATACATTAATACCTCATATACCATGGGACAGCTCTTAGGAATCACTTACATAGTCGTTGTTGGGACAATTGGAGCGTTTAGCTTTTTCTTTTGGGGAATCAATTACATACGCTCCACCAGAGCGATGATCACAGCGACGCTTGAGCCTGTATCTGCCGGAGTGATCGCATGGATATTTCTGGGCGAAAAGCTTGAGCCTCTCCAGATTCTGGGCGCCATGCTCTGTATTTGCGCGGTAGTGATTTTACAAATAAGAGCTGATCAGGACTTGCTCGCGCCTCAACTGCTACGGGGTTGTGAAAAGGTAAACTGAGCCCGATTCACGGAACCAGCCAAGAAAAACTCCATATCCTCAAGTGTCAATTGTATTGTCAGACCGAGAACGCGCCGGTTTCAAATGTAACCCAACTCTTCAAGCCTCTTCCTCACGATTTCCTGTTCTTCCAGTGAAAAGCCTTTTTGCTGACCATTCTGTTCAACCCGCAGAGATTGACTGGCCTGCGCGTATGACCAGCTTGCCTGGACAGTCTGGTCGAACTGAGTCGATGGAAAAACGGTATTAGGGCAAGAGGTGTTTACTCCCGCATCAATGCCATGAATGCCAAGCGCCAGAGGGAACAGGTCTCTGTACGACATAGCTGCCAGCTTACGGTTGATTTTTCTTCCCCTCCTCAAGTCGGCGAGGTCCACACAGATAAAGATTCCATAAGGGTCGTGGTTGCAATCATCGAGGGAATATCCATCTCCATCGACAAAAATGTCCGTTGGACCGACCAAACTGAGGGCTCTCCTTTTGAGTCCGTCGATATAGATCATGAGATCAGGAGGCGTATTGAATAGTTCAGCGTATAGCTGATCCGGTTTGAAGACGGTGTTTATTGTAGAGTTTCCGTGACCATCATCGATTATTTGGAGTCGGCGCGCCAAGTCATCCCTGAACATTTCATAGTTTTCTGGATCAATGGTTCCCTGGGGCTCGCGATTTCTCACATTAAGAAATATACGACCGTAATAGCCGCCTTCACTCCACGCTGTAGTCCTGCTCCAGTCAACCATGCCCGGATCGAGTCGAGATATTTCATCGATCGGTCGGTTAAGGAAAAGGTAGCCGTTGTCTATCAACCACCTGTTTATGCAAACTCCGCCTTCACAAGGCATTGCGCCGTGGTCAGACACTATTATCACTGTCGTATCATCATCCATGAGTGACAGCAGCGAATTCAGCCGGGAGTCCAGAAAATCGTAGAATTCCGGGATAATATTTTCGAATTCCGTGCCTGGCTCATATTTTGGGTGGTTCGGATCAAAGAACCTCCAGAACATGTGATGAGCGCGATCCGGCGCAATTTCAACCATCATCAGAAAATCCCAGGGTTGGGCAATCATCAACTCACCCGTCACCCTGAAACGCCGCTCAACCATCTGATGCAGTTCTGTAGACAGTTCACTTAAAGGCCTGTTCCTGAATTCCCTTATGTCCTCCATGTACGTGCCGCCGGCGATCCTGTCGAGTTCATTGTTAAGCTGCGGTGGATAGGTAAAATTCTCACTGTTTCTTGAGGCCGGAAAGCCTGATATTGTGATTCCGGGATGCTTTTTTGCCGGATAGGTTTGAGGAATTCCTATCAGAATGGAATGTCCGCCGTAATCCTCAACATAGTCCCAGATTCCTGGGGCCTTTATTGCCAATGAGTCGGAAGCGCAGAGTGGCGAATAGTCATAAGACGCTCGGTTCCTGAAACCGTAAATACCTAGTTCTCCGGGATCCTTTCCGGTTGTCAGACATGCCCATGCCGGGATCGTTATCGGTGGATCGGTAGATTTTAGCGGCCCCCATGTTCCATGCTCCATCAAGAGCCTGAAGGTTGGAAGCCTGTCTTTGAATCTGTCAAAAATCAGGGAGGCCGGCACGCCATCCAGACCTATGACTGCAACCTTTTTCCGCCTTTCTGGCGCTGCTTTTGCCAGGCGTATCCCTTCCCTGATGTCTGGAAATCGGGCATCGAGAAATCTCATGATCAAATCTGTCGATTCTGTGGTAGACATACTGTCTGTGCTGATCAGAAGGTCAGGAGCATGAGGAATTTCAAAAGGCGACGAAATGCCTGTAAAGTTAGGGATCACTCCCTGCCGCGCTTTTTTGTACAAACCTTTGGGGTCCCTGTTTTCACAAACGTTCAACGAGCATTCCAGATATATCTCCAGATAGGATCCCGGGTGAAACAGGTTGCGAACAGCTCTTCTGAGCGTTTCCAGAGGTGTAATGAAGGCGGCCAGCACCGTATGTCCAGCCTCACACAGGATCTTGGCTGTCTCACCTGCCCTCCTTATATTTTCAGCCCTGTCTTCCGCTGAGAACCCCAAGTCCCGGTTGAGACCTGAGCGCAAGAGATCTCCATCAAGCAACACCACGTTGATATTTCTTTGTTCAAGTATCGTTTTTATTTCGGTCGAAAGTGTTGACTTACCTGAACCGGAAAGGCCTGTAAACCAGATGGTTTTACCAATGTTTTTTTTCATCACAATTCTTTTCGGTTATCCAAAGCGCGGCCTAGAGTGAGTGTGTCAACATATTCCAGAACCCCACCGATAGGCACACCATAGGCAATTTTGGAAGCCTTTACTCCTATTCCTTTAAGTTTGGCCGCGATATAGGACGCAGTCGCCTCGCCTTCTATTGAAGGGTTTAGAGCCAGAATAACCTCCGAGGGGCTTTCATTTCGGGCTCTTTCCAGAAGTTCCAACAACCTTATGTCTCTTGGACCAACAGCGTCCAGAGGCGAGAGAGTTCCGTGCAAAATATGATAAAGCCCCCTGAACAGACCTGATCTCTCAATGGCGATCAAGTCGATCGGGGTTTCCACAACACATATTCTGGATTTGTCACGTCTGCTGTCCCTGCATATCGCGCAAGGATCCATATCCGTGGGATTGAAACACCTGGAACACAACTTGAGGCTATCTTTCACAAGATTAATTATGCGCACCAAGTCTTCAATTTCCACCCGATTGGCGTTCAGGATATGAAAAGCATACCTTGTGGCGGTCTTTTCACCAACGCCGGGAAACTTCTTTAGCGCCTTTATCAGGGATTCAAGGGGTGTAACCACAATCTCCTCGGTAAATGAAATGTTGATTGATATTAAATGTCATTCTGTTGCAAAAAGTCCTGGCGCGCTGTTCCCCCTAGAAGAGTCCCGGAATTTTAAGCCCTCCGGTCATTTTGGACATTTCCTGGGTCGCCAGGTCCCTGGCTTTGGAAATCGCATCATTAACGGCAGATACCACTAGAGATTCCAGCATTTCCTTTTCTTCAGCGTCTACTATTTCCTTCTCGATGTGTACTGAGAAAACTTCCAGCGCTCCCGTGATTTCCACTCTCACCATGTCACCACCAGCGCTACCAATAACTGTCTTTTCAGCAAGTTCTTCCTGCATGGTCGCAAGTTTTGATTGAATTCCCTGAGCCTGCTGAAGTAAATCTTTCATGTTAAACAATGTGGAACCTCCGTCTGGTTCAATATTATCGATCTATCAAACATTTATGAAATTGTCTTTCAGTTATATACTGACTTGTCAGGACATTTTGCAACCTTTGATCAGATGTGAGCTTTATCGACCTTAATTGCCGCAGTGATGAAAAGAAACAGACTTCTCTTAATAAATCCATGGGTTCATGATTTCTCAGCTTACGATTTATGGGCCAGGCCTCTCGGTTTGCTCATTCTGGCAAACCATCTGAGGGAAACGGGCTGGGAACCTTTTTTCTTGGATTGCCTTGATCCCGATCATCCATTACTACCGGAGAAATCGCGCAGGGCCGGATCAAGAGGCCGTTTCCATCGCACGGAAATACCCAAACCGCCGGCGTTAAAGGATGTGCCACGTACTTTTGCCCGGTACGGAGTCCCCTATGAGTTGATAAGCGATGACTTGCGCCGCATGCAAAGACCGGACGCAATCCTAGTTACAAGCATGATGACCTACTGGAGAACCGGACTTGTCGAAACAATAGACCTGCTGAGAGAATCTTTCCCGGGAGTTCCGGTTGTCATGGGGGGGATTTACGCGTCCATCCTTCCTGAAAATGCCGAAAGGCTCTGCAATGTAGATAAATTGGTTGAAGGTCCGGGGGAAATGCAAATTGACAGGGTTCTGGGAGATCTCCTGAAAACAGGCGCTCCAAAAAATATTATGGCGCAGATTCAGTTCAAACCGGCCCTGGACTTGTTGTCCAACGTGCGCTTCCTTCCCTTGCTTACCTCACGTGGATGTCCCTATACCTGCCATTATTGCGCATCAAAAATTGTAGCTCCTTTCTTCGTCCAAAGACCGGTCCATGCGGTAATTACAGAGATAGAGGAGAGTCTGGACAGGTATAACTGTAAGGACATTGCCATATATGACGATGCATTTCTGGTAAACGCGAACAACCACGCACTTGAAATCCTGAAGCCGTTCGAGTCGGACAATCCCGAATTGAGATGGCACTGCCCAAACGGGTTGCACGCACGGGCGATTGACTCAAAAGTTGCCAAGGTATTCAGGAGATGTGGTTTTAGAACGATTCGCATGGGTCTTGAGAGTTCATCAGACACTTTCAATATATCTACTGGAGGCAAGACGGATCGCGAGATTTTTTTACGCGCGGTCCGTTTTCTACGTGAAGCCGGATACGTTCAGGAAGAAATCGGGGCATATCTGCTGGTTGGCCTTCCCGGACAAACATGCTCAGAGATAGAGGAGGACGTAAATTTTGTATTGGAGGCCGGAGCGCATCCAAAGCTGGCGGAATATTCTCCGATACCAGGCACATACATGTGGGAGGATGCGGTCAGGCAATCCGTATATCCCATTATTGACGAAACATTATTTCATAACTGTACTTTGCTACCGGCCGCCTTACCGGAAGTAACCAGCGAATTTATTGGAAGAACGAGGAGACGAATCAGGGATGTCCTCACAAACGCCAAAGTGCAGACAGGTTTGATCAATTGTTGACAGTAACGGATCATATTGCTAAATATGAAGTAATCCTCAGTGAATCTTTAATCAATATCAAATTCGGAAAGTGAGATTGTAATGGCCCAACCGAAGGACGTAGTAGGCGCCGCCCTCGTCGTCGGAGGCGGAATTGCAGGGGTTCAGGCCTCATTAGACTTGGCGGAATCGGGTTATAAGGTCTATCTAGTTGAGAATCAGACCGGTATCGGTGGGCGCATGGCCCAGTTGGATAAGACTTTTCCGACGAATGATTGCTCGACCTGTATTTTTTCGCCCAAGCTGGTCACTGTTGGCCAGAATCCAAACATTGAATTGCTATCTTATAGCGAAGTGGCAGATATACAAGGTGATTTGGGCCATTTCAAAGTAAAGGTCCGTCAGAAATCACGATATATCAGAAAGGACCGATGCAAGGCCTGCGGTGATTGCGCCACAGCCTGTCCCGTTAAGGTCCCGAATGAGTTTGATCAGGAATTGAGTCAGCGATCAGCCACTTACAGGCTTTTTCCACAAACGATCCCGCAAACGTTTGTGATCGAAAAGGCCGACAGAGCCCCATGCGTCATGGCGTGCCCCGCCCATATCAATGTCCAGGGTTATGTTGCGCTTATAAGCAAGGGAAAGTACAAGGAGGCGGTCGAATTAATATATAGAAATCTTCCCATGCCTGGTGTTCTGGGAAGGGTTTGTCCACACCCGTGTGAAAAAGTCTGCAGACGCGGTGAAAAAGATGCGCCCATTTCGATATGCAAACTAAAAAGATTTGCCGCCGACCAGATAGATTACTCCACCCTTACTCTTCCGGAAATACTGCCACGCGAAGAGAAGGTTGCAGTGATCGGTTCGGGGCCTGCCGGGTTGTCAGCGGCTTATTATATGGCTTTGAACGGTTACAAGGTAACTATCTTTGAGGCCGCCCCGGTCCTCGGCGGTTGGTTAAGGGTTGGTATCCCCGCATACAGACTCCCCAGGGAGCTTCTGGAAAAAGAGATAAACCACATCCTGAGCCTTGGTGTGGAGGCAAAGACGAACACAGCCCTAGGCAAGGATGTTACGATAGAAGGCCTCAAGAATGATGGCTACAAGGCTATCTTCCTGGGAGTCGGATGCCAGGAAGGCGCAAAGCTGGCCATTCCCGGAGAACAGGTTGAAGGGGTCATTCAGGGTGTTGACCTGCTAAAGGATCAGGCACTTGGAAAGAAGTTTGATTCCATCAAGAAGGCTGTTGTCATCGGTGGTGGTAACGTGGCGATAGACGCTGCCAGAGTCCTTGTCAGACTCGGGGCCGACGTGTCGATTCTCTACCGTAGATCGAGGGCTGAGATGCCCGCGTATGACGAAGAAGTTCACGCCGCTCTGGAAGAAGGAGTAAACATTCAGTTCCTTGCAGCGCCGGTAGAGGTTGTTCAGTCTGGCGGCAAGGTTTCAGGACTAAAGGCCATCCGCATGGAATTGGGTCCACCCGACGCATCCGGTCGAAGACGCCCCGTTCCAATCGAGGGGTCTGAATTCACCATCGCGGTAGATACCATTGTTCCGGCCATTGGTCAGGTCGTTGAGTCGAAGTTCTGGGATGGGTCGCCAACAGTCACCCAAACCTCAAAAAAGACTATCAAACAGGATAAAGTAACATACGCGACAGAGCTTGAGGGAGTTTTTGCTGGTGGAGACGCGGCGACAGGCCCGGCTACGGTGGTGGAAGCCGTGGCAGCCGGTAGGGAAGCGGCGGAATCGATTCATAGGTACCTGAACGGAATGGATCTCGCTGAGGGACGTCCCATGTCCTTCCCCGACAACCCCCAGTACCCGCCCATTCCCGAGATGAAGGCGGAAACCAGGGCTACCAATCCGGAAATATCAGTATCCCAGCGCAGGAATTTCAATGAAGTCGAACTGGCGTTTCCCGAGGATGAAGCTCTTAGGGAAGCCAACCGCTGCCTGAACTGCGGTGTCTGCTCTGAGTGTATGGAATGTGTAAAGGCCTGCCCCGCTCAGGCGATTGATCACAACATGGATGAAGACATCCTCGAATTTGATGTCGGCACGGTAATCCTGTCCACCGGTTATGAGATGCTCGACCCGACAAAAGTAAGGGGAGAGTTCTCTTATGGAACAGCTCAGAATGTTCTGACCAACATGGAATTCGAGCGTATGCTTAGCGCTTCAGGTCCTAACGCCGGCGAGGTAAAAAGACCGTCAGACGGTCATCATCCCAAAAAGGTCGCATGGATTCAATGCGTAGGTTCACGTGACGCTCAAAAGGGAATGCCGCACTGCAGCTCCATTTGCTGCATGGCATCCATCAAGGAAGCCATAATCGCCAAAGAGCACGATCCCAATATAGAACCCACAATTTTTTACATGGACATACGCGCTTATGGGAAAGATTTTGACGCGTATTACGAGAGGGCAAAAAATTCGGGCATCGTAAGGTTTGTCAGATCAATGGTATCCAGGGTCATAGAAGATCCTCTTTCGAATAATCTGAACATAACGTATCTCGACGAGAACCAGAACCTGATCACCGAAACCTTTGAAATGGTGGTTCTGGCAGTCGGTCTCAAGACATCCACCGAATCCATAGAGCTGGCCAATCAACTCGGCATCGCTCTCAATGATTCGTCTTTTTGCTCAACCACATCTTTTGATCCGGTTCAGACTAACAGGCCCGGAATTTTTGTTGCGGGCATGTTCCAGGGGCCGAAAGATATACCCCAGACAGTCATGGAGGCGTCGGCAGCCGCAGGAGCTTCTTCAAAACTGTTAGCCTCCGCAAGAAATACGCTCACTACCAAAATGGAATTCCCTCCACAACGCGATGTTTCAGGAGAAGAACCTCGCATCGGTGTGTTCATCTGCAGATGTGGAATCAATATCGCCAACGTCGTGGATGTTCCAAGAGTTGTGGAGCATGTAAAAACTCTTCCTAACGTGGTTTTTGCGGATGAGAAGCTGTTCACATGCTCACAGGACACGCAGGAGCAATTCCTGGATATTATTAACGAACACAAGCTTAACCGCGTGGTTGTTTCCGCATGTAGTCCACGAACTCACGAGCCGATGTTCCAGCTCACCATGGAAAAGGCCGGGCTCAATCCATACCTGTTCACGATGACTAATATACGTGACCAGTGTTCATGGGTTCACGCTACACATAAGGAGGACGCTACGCTCAAAGCCATGGATCTTGCGAGGATGGCGATAGCCCGTGCAAGGCTTCTGGCGCCATTGCAGAAATCCAAGATGGAAGTGGTACCCAGGGCGTTAGTACTCGGCGGTGGAATTTCCGGTATGACTTCTGCCGTAAACCTTGCGGACCAGGGATTCCAGGTTTATCTGGTCGAAAAGGGCGATAAGCTTGGCGGAAACGCCCAGTCTATCGAAAAAACGATTCATGGTGAACCAATCAAGTCATTCCTCGATGATTTGACCGCCAAGGTTGAAAATCATCCAAAAATAGAGCTGCACAAGAATTCGAAATTCTTTGATTTGTCCGGACACGTTGGTCATTTCAAGGGCAAGATCGGCAAATTGACCAATGGGTCTGAACCGGGGGAAATCGAGTTCGGCGCGGCAATAATCGCTACCGGCGGGGTGGAATCCAAACCGACGGAATATTTGTATGGCGAGCATAAGGCCGTTGAGACCCAGCATTCCCTGGAAGAGCGCATAATGGCGGGTGACCCGACGCTCAAGAACGTCAGGAACGCTGTTTTTATTCAGTGCGTCGGCTCGCGTTGCGATGAGCGCCCATATTGTTCCAAGATCTGTTGCGCAGGTTCTGTCAGGCTAGCTGAAAGACTCAAGGAGATTAGCCCCAATGCGAAGGTCTATGTACTTTACAGGGATCTCAGGACTTACGGATTGCTGGAAAAGTATTATGCGGACTCCAGAAAGGCCGGAACCATATTTGTCAGGTTTGATCCTGACACCAAGCCTCGGGTCGAAGCCGCCGGCGACAAGGTTATGGTTACTGTCCGTGATATGACTCTTGATCAGGACATTACAATACCGGCTGACCTTTTGACTTTGGCGGCTGCAATCGAGCCTGCGACTACAAACAAGCAGATTGGTCAACTCTTCAAGGTCACTATCAATTCTTACGGATACTTTGTCGAGGCCCACATGAAGTTAAGACCGGTAGACTTCACTACGGAGGGAGTCTTCCTTGCGGGGCTTTCGCATTATCCCAAGCCGATAGATGAATCGATCGCACAGGCTACGGCAGCGGCTCAGCGGGCCTCCATAATGTTGAGCCAGGAGAAGATGACATTCCCGGGTGTCATATCCAAGGTTGACCCGAGCAAATGCGCTGTATGCCTCACATGTGTCAGGCTCTGTCCGTATGGCGCTCCGTTCATCAACGAGGAGCACAAGGCTGAGATTGTTCCGGCGCTGTGTCAGGGTTGCGGAATATGCTCGTCGGTTTGCCCGGGTAAGGCCATCGAGCTCTCGCATTTCCGTGATGATCAGGTTTTCTCGGAAATCGA